>DQCL01000116.1:4063-7405 GCA_003533975.1 Octadecabacter sp.
TTCTGGCGATACGGTTGCATCAAGCTCCGGAAATTCGGTGCAAGCTGGAAGTGCTGCAAGCAGGGTAACAAGGGCGAAAGTGAAGCGCATGTTCTGTGTCCATTCGGAGTTGTGGCGACCATAGATGCAGGGCGCGTGGTCAGCAAGGAATGCTGTGCGTTTTGGATGTGTTGGAGCCTCCGGCGGGGATATTAATGAAACAAAGGTAAAAGGTGTCGTGAATGAAACAGACGTGTCGGATGCATGCGGGGAGGTTTTTTCAAACAGGAGGGTGATTATGAAAGTTGGATTTGTCGGTCTTGGGTCCGTTGGCGGGAAATTGGCAGGGTCTGTTTTGCGAAACGGGTTTGACTTGGCGGTGCATGATTTGGACGCGGATGCCGTAGCGGGATTTGTGGCACGCGGCGCGCGCGATGGCGGATCGCCTGAACAGCTGATGGCGGACTGCGATGTGGTCATCACGTGCTTGCCGTCCCCGAAAGCCTGCGCCGCTGTCGTTGAGGCGATGATGCCGCGCGTAACCGAAGGCAAGATCTGGCTTGAAATGTCGACCACGGATGCTGAGGAACTCAAGCGCCATGCGGCTGCCGTAACGGAACGCGGTGGCTTTGCAGTGGATTGCCCAGTGTCTGGTGGCTGCCATCGCGCAGATACTGGGAATATCTCGATCTTTGCTGGGTGTGATCGCACGACGTTCGAAAAGGTCTTGCCGCTGTTGACGACTTTGGGACGGCGCGTCCTGCACACCGGTGATATCGGGACGGCCAGTACGCTAAAGGTGATGACGAACTATTTGGCGACCGCGAATCTGCTGTCAGTTTGTGAAGCTATGGTCACAATGAAGGCTGCAGGGATGGACTTGGCGACAACCTATGAGGCGATCAAGATTTCAAGCGGAACATCTTTTGTACATGAAACTGAAAGCCAAGTCATTTTGAACGGCAGTCGCGATATCGGGTTCTCGATGGGGCTTGTGAAAAAGGACATCGGGTTGTTCCAACAGATTGCCGAAGACAATGATGTGCCACTGGAACTTAGCCCGATGATGGTGGAAATTTTTAAAGAGGGCATTGAGCGGTACGGGTTTGATGCGCAATCCGATGACATCATCAAACGGTTAGAGGACGCCACTGGGCTGGACATAACTGCGCCAGGGTTTCCGGCAGAAATGGTTGATGATGAGCCTGAAGAGTCTGGATATGAGGTGACGCCGCCCCGCTAGGCGCTTTTCATACGCCGCTGAGTTGGCTAGAGGAAAAGCACGCAAACAGGGGCCGACATGCAAAACGCCAAAGAAGACGAAATTATCGCCACGTTACAGGCGTCAGGATTGCGCAGGTTTTTTGCGTATTGTGCGGTCTTCGTGTTGGGGGCCATGCTTATCTTACTGGCATTTGTGCAGCCGCCTGCGTTTGGCTGGCAGGTTTTCCTGATCTTGGTTGGCGCGGGGGCACTTGTTGTTGCGGAACGGCTGCGCCGCGCGACAATGCTTGGGCTTGTGTTGACCGAGCGCGAGCTGCGCGACACGTCAGGCCATGTTTTGACGGAACTAACCAACATCAAGTCCGTTGATCGGGGGGCGTTTGCGTTTAAGCCGTCAAACGGCTTTGTTTTACGTCTGAATCATAGCCTGCCGCGCGCTTGGGCACCTGGACTGTGGTGGCGGTTTTCGACGCGTGTTGGGGTCGGGGGCGTTACGGCGTCCGGTCCGGCCAAATACATGGCCGAACAGATCGCTTTGCGGGTCGCGTCGTATCGTTAGAGCAGCTGATTAACTGCTGCTCGGACAGATTTCGTGGCCATCTTTGGTGTTGTTGTGATCATAGCAGATTCCATCCTTGCAGTTTTGTACGCGTTGTTTCGTACCGCATCAGGTCAACAGCCATGCCGCCGAACCACAAGATTAAGACAAACATCATGATCGAGAAGATGATGATCGAACCTTACTCGACCATGCGTCGCAGTTATATTGCGGACGGACTCAGCCTTACTCTCGGGCGGTTAGAATATTGAGGGGTGGCAAAATTAGTGCGAAATTGGGCAGAAAAGTGTTAACGTACCGTCCATTTCGCTACAAAGAGATCTGGAATGTCGGAATTGTTTAGGGACCGAGGACAATCGCCGGAATTCCGTTAAGATGGCGGGACAAAGGTGTGGCAATTTGTCCAGTTCTGTGGATAGCTCCTGTTTCGCCCCGTTTGCAAAACTAACCGACACCGTCGCGTCGAATTATGTTTAACTCAATCTCATAATTAAGGTTCACCCCTTAACCACTCCGCAAAGTGTGTCGGTTAAGGGGAACTGGAATAAGTCTTGAGAGGACCAACCAATGAGCACTTCTAACACAGCAATCAAAGAACCATCCTTTCGCGAGAGCGTTGATATTATGTTCAATCGCGCCGTCGCTTTGATGGATCTTCCGCTCGGTTTGGAAGAAAAAATTCGCGTTTGTAATGCCACTTATACGGTCCGTTTTGGTGTGCGGTTGCGCGGCAAGATTGAAACGTTCACCGGTTACCGATCGGTCCATTCCGAGCATATGGAACCCGTTAAGGGCGGCATTCGCTACTCGCTTGGCGTTAACCAAAACGAGGTTGAGGCGCTCGCGGCCCTCATGACCTATAAATGCGCCCTCGTGGAAACACCGTTTGGGGGGTCCAAGGGGGGCTTGTGCATTGATCCACGCGCCTGGGAAGAAGATGAGCTTGAGCGTATTACGCGCCGCTTCGCGTATGAGTTGGCAAAGCGCGATTTGATCCATCCGTCCCAGAACGTCCCCGCGCCCGATATGGGCACGGGCGAACGTGAAATGGCGTGGATTGCGGATCAGTACCGCCGCATGAACACCACAGATATCAACGCGGCAGCCTGTGTGACAGGTAAGCCGACCCACGCGGGCGGCATTCAGGGCCGCGTTGAAGCGACGGGTCGCGGCGTTCAATATGCGCTGCAAGAGTTTTTCCGCCACCCAGAAGACATCAAAGCCACGGGGTTGAAGGGGAAACTCGACGGTAAGCGTGTTGTCGTGCAGGGGCTTGGTAATGTGGGGTATCACGCCGCTGCGTTCCTTAAAGAAGAGGACGGCTGCATCATAACCGGTATTATCGAACGTGACGGCGCGTTGACTGATGAGAATGGGTTGGATGTTGACGCCGTCCGCGAGTGGATCGCAAAACATAACGGTGTAAAAGGCTATCCAAACGCAACCTACGTCGAAAACGGTGCATTGGTGCTGGAACAGGATTGCGACATCCTTATTCCAGCCGCGCTTGAAGGGGTGATTAACCTGAGCAACGCCGCCAACGTCAAGGCACCGTTGATTATTGAGGCCGCGAATGGCCC
>DQCL01000116.1:7423-18467 GCA_003533975.1 Octadecabacter sp.
ATCCGTTTTGGTCGGATGCAGCGGCGCCAAGAAGAGGCGCGCCATGAATTGATTGTTGGTGAACTCCAGCGTTTGTCTGAACATTTGGGTGATCAATGGTCGATGACGCCGAACTTCAAATCCAAATATCTGCGCGGCGCGGGGGAGCTTGAATTGGTTCGCTCCGGTCTCGATGACACGATGCGCACTGCGTATCAGTCTATGCGCGAGGTTTGGCATGCGCGTGATGATGTCCATGATCTACGCACTGCTGCGTACATTGTGTCGATCGATAAGGTCGCTGCGAGCTATAAAGCCAAGGGGCTGTAAAACGTCCGACGGCCCTCGGCCAGTACATATCGGCTGAGGGCCGTGCCGGTCGTCGTCTTTCGTCGCTCCTGATCCGGCAAATGTCGAAATGGGGCGTTGCACCTAGGGCGGGCTAAAGTAGGGTTGTCTTGACAGGTTCGGTCAAGAGGGCAGCATGGGCTATTCAGGTTTCAAAGTTATCAAAGAAGGGTTGTTTGGCCAAAAAGGGTGGAAACCCGTTTGGCGCAACCCCGATCCCAAACCAGAATATGACGTGATCATCATTGGCGGCGGTGGTCATGGCCTTTCCACGGCCTATTATTTGGCGAAAGAATACGGGATCACCAATGTTGCGGTGCTTGAAAAGGGTTACCTTGGGGGCGGCAATGTTGGGCGAAATACAACGATTGTTCGTGCGAACTACGGGCTGCCCGGCAACTCCGAATTCTATTCCCATTCTTTGAAATTGTGGGAAGGGATGGAACAAGACCTGAACTACAACACGATGATGTCGCAGCGCGGGGTGCTCAACCTGTTTCATTCAGACGGGCAGCGAGATGCGTTTGCGCGGCGTGGAAATACGATGCGCAATCAAGGTGATGATGCAGAACTTCTGACGCCGGAACAGGTTCGCGTCGAAGCCCCGATGATTGATTTCGACAACGTGCGTTTCCCGATTTACGGTGGTTTGATGCATCGTCGTGGTGGCACGGCGCGCCATGATGCTGTCGCGTGGGGCTATGCACGCGGTGCGGACCAACGGGGCGTCGATCTGATCCAGAATTGCGAAGTCACTGGAATCGATATTGAGGGCGGGGTCGTACGCGGGGTGCAAACCAGCCGCGGTGCGATCCGCGCCAAGAAAGTTGCGATCGTTGTTGCCGGTCGCTCAAGCCAAGTCGCGGGGATGGCAGGCATGCGCCTTCCGATCGAAAGCCATGTGTTGCAGGCGTTCGTATCCGAAGGCCTAAAGCCGATTATGCCTGGGGTTATCAGCTTTGGGATGGGCCACTTTTACATCAGCCAGTCTGACAAAGGCGGTCTGGTTTTCGGCGGCGATCTGGATTTCTACGCCTCATACGCTGCGCGTGGTAATCTTCCGATGAAAGAGCACGTGATGGACGCCGCGATGACGTTGATGCCGTCGATTGGTAAAGCTCGCGTGCTACGTAGCTGGGGGGGCATCATGGATATGTCGTCCGATGGTTCACCGATTATCGACAAGACCCAAACCGAGGGCCTCTTTCTAAATTGTGGCTGGTGTTACGGCGGCTTCAAGGCCGTCCCCGGATCGGGATTTAGCTATGCTCACCTCATTGCCAAGGGCGAACACCACGCCCCTGCTGCCCGCTTTCGTCTTGACCGGTTCCGCACTGGAACTGGGCTGATGGATGAAGAGGGCACCGGCTCTCAGCACAATCTACATTAGGATCACACATGCGCCTGCCATGCCCAATCTGCGGTGAACGCGATCGCCGCGAGTTTTACTACCAAGGTCACGCGACTTTGTTGGACCGCCCCGCAGCAGATGCCGATGCGGGCGCGTGGGACGATTACGTTCACAATCGCGATAACCCAGCGGGCGAAACGCGCGACCTTTGGCATCACGAAGCCGGATGTGGTGCGTGGATCGTTGTGACTCGTAATACTGTGACCCATGAAGTCTTGGGCGCGGTTCTGGCGGAAAAGGCGAAGTCATGAGAGTTGCAGGAAAAGGGCTGAACCCGAATGGCGCGCCGGTGTCATTCACGTTTGATGGTACATCTTATACGGGGCGAGAAGGCGACACACTTTCGGCGGCACTACTGGCCAATGGGGTGCGCCTAATGGGGCGGTCGTTCAAGTACCATCGTCCGCGCGGCGTTTTGACGGCCGGTTCCGAGGAGCCAAACGCGCTGGTCACAGTCGGGCAGGGTGCACGCCAAGACCCCAATATTCGCGCCACAACTCAAACGCTATATGACGGGTTGGCGGCACGTAGCCAGAACGCTTGGCCGTCCTTGAAATATGACGCAATGGCTGTAAATGACCTCGCTTCACCGTTCTTAACTGCCGGATTTTATTACAAAACATTCATGTGGCCTAAGGCGTTTTGGGAAAAGTTATACGAACCGATTATCCGCCACGCCGCAGGGCTTGGGGCGCTTTCTGGCGATGCGGTTGAGGAGACCTACGAGAAGGCGTTCGCCTTTTGTGACGTGCTTGTTATTGGCGCTGGGCCTGCTGGCATCATGGCGGCGTTAACCGCGGCGCAGTCTGGCGCTGACGTTATTCTTGTGGATGAAGATACCCAAATGGGGGGTCGCTTGTTGGCCGAAACAGCTGAGATTGACGGTCAGTCCGGCCCCGATTGGGTTGCAGCACAACTGGGCGCGCTTGCAAAGATGGACAACGTTCGTCTGATGACGCGCACCACCGTGACGGGAGCCTATGACCAAGGAACGTTCGGCGCTCTTGAGCAGGTAAGCGAACAAAACGCACCGCTGAATACGCCACGCGAGTGTTTCTGGCGCATCACGGCCAAGCGCTCGATCCTATGTGCCGGTGCGCTTGAACGCCCCATTGCGTTTCCCAACAACGACCGCCCCGGTATCATGCTTGCGTCGGCTGTGCGGGCCTATTTGAACCGCTGGGGAGTAGCCGCTGGTTCTGCAGTCACGGTTTTTGCCAACAACGATGATGCCCACCGCACGGCGCTGGATTTGATCGGCGCTGGCGTGACCGTGGCCGCTGTTATCGACAGCCGTGAGGATGCTCAATCGCTGGGTGACTATCCACTGTTTTCAGGCGCGCAGGTTATCGCCACAAAAGGGCGCCTTGGCTTGAAAAGCATCACAGTGCAGGACGCGCGTGGAACCCATGAAATCGAAACGGATTGTCTTGCTATATCAGGCGGTTGGAATCCATCTGTGCATCTGACCTGCCACATGAACGGGCGACCAACGTGGTCTGATGATATTCTAAGTTTTGTGCCAACCGACAATTCTATTCCTGACATGACAGTTGCCGGCGCTGCGCGTGGAAACTTTTCAACATTAGGATGTTTAGAAGACGGGATTTCGGTTGCGAAAGCGACGGTAACGTCGCTTGACCTAAAGTCCCCGCAGATTGCGACCCCAGCCGCCGAAGACGATCCATACAGTATCCAAGCCCTGTGGCAGGTGGACGGGACGGGCCGAAAGTGGCTCGACTTCCAGAACGATGTGCACGTGAAGGATGTCAAACTCGCCGCACAAGAGAACTTCCGGAGCGTTGAGCATATGAAACGCTACACCACCCAAGGCATGGCAACCGATCAGGGTAAAAATTCCAATGTCGTGGCACTGGCGGTGCTGGCGGACGCAACGGGGCGCGGGATTCCTGAGACGGGCACGACAACATTCCGCCCGCCCTATGTGCCGGTCTCAATCGCGGCGATGGGTGCTGGGTCGCAAGGTCATGGTTTTGCCCCTGAACGCCACCTGACGTCCCATAATGCCAGCGTTGATCGCAACGCGCCGATGGTCGAAGTCGGCCTTTGGTATCGCGCGAGCTATTTTCCGAAACCAAGTGAAACAACATGGCTTGAGGCCTGCAACCGCGAGGTAAATGTGGTGCGCAATCATGTTGGCGTTTGCGATGTTTCCACCTTGGGCAAGATTGATATTCAGGGGGCTGATGCCGCCGAGTTTCTTGATTTTGTGTACTGCAACACGTTTTCAAGTCTGAAAGAAAACCGCGTGCGGTATGGCTTGATGCTACGCGAAGACGGCCATGTCATGGACGATGGCACCACCGCGCGGCTGGGGCTGAACCACTATGTGATGACAACAACGACCGCCGCAGCAGGGCAGATCATGAAGCACCTCGATTGGGTTCGTCAGGCGCTGCGGCCCGACCTTGATGTGCGCTTTGCGTCGGTCACGGAACAGTGGGCGCAGTTCGCAGTTGCTGGGCCAAAATCACGTGAATTGCTGAACTCGATCCTGGATGAGCAGATTGATAACGAAAGCTGGCCGTTTATGGCCTGCGGTGATGTCGGCGTTGCGGGTGTGCAAGGGCGTCTGTTCCGGATCTCATTTTCAGGTGAACACGCCTATGAAATCGCGGTTCCGGCGCGCTATGGGGCGTCCCTATTCGGTTTGCTCACGACACAGGCTGAGGCCATGGAGGGCGGGTTGTATGGTTTGGAAGCCCTCAACGTGTTGCGCATCGAAAAGGGCTTTATCACCCACGCGGAAATTCATGGTCGGGTGACGGCATTTGATATCGGGTTTGACCGGATGGTGAGCCAGAAGAAGGACTGTATCGGCAACACGATGTCGCGTCGCGGCGGGTTGCTTGATGCGGAGCGCGAACAGATGATCGGGTTAAAACCTGTTGAAAACGAACACAAATTGACAGCCGGTGCCCATTTGTTTGTCGAAGGTGCAGACGCGGTTAGCGAGAACGATCAAGGGTATGTGACGTCTGTTTGTCATTCTCCGACGCTGGGGCACGACATCGGCATGGGCTTTCTGAAAGATGGGCCAAACCGCTACGGGGAACGGGTCATGTTGGTCGATCATGTACGCAACAATCACGTGCTCTGTGAGGTTTGCCACCCCGTCTTCTTTGACCCTGAAGGAGGGCTTGCCCGTGGTTAATTTGATCGCCAAAACACCCTGCGCAGGATTGCTGCCCAAAACGATTGGCACTGTTACTGTGACGGAAGTTAACGCGGGGCAGATGACGCTCCTCGCACCGCACCGAGGGCAAAAAAAGGCAGTGTCAGACGCCTTGAAATCCGCTGTCGGTGTTGGCTTTCCTGCTCCAAATCGCTGCTTGGGAACGGCCCCACGTGCCATGTGGTGCGGCCAGGAACAAGCGCTGCTTATTGGTGCCGCTTGCCCTGAATTAGCAGGGGCTGCTTGCGTCGATCATTCGGATGCTTGGGCGATCGTGCAGATTGACGGTGCTGACGCCGTGGCGGTTCTTGCGCGCCTCACGCCACTTGATTTACGTGCAACAGAATTCAAACGCGGCCACACAGCCCGAACGCTAATCGGTCACATGACGGGCGGAATCACGCGACTTGGGGCGCATAGTTTTGAAGTGATGGTGATGCGCTCAATGGCAGGTACGTTGGTTCATGACTTAACCCAAGCGGCCGAAAACATGGCGGCGCGTGCGCTTCAAGGTCGTTAGCAAACGATAATAGCCAATTCTTTTGCTATCGTTACACCGTTGGCCTCAAGCTCGTCGATGACGGCCTGTTGTTCTTCTGACAGTTCCCAAGGTGTAATGTAGATTTCACGCAAGTTCGGTATCGTCTTGAGAACCGAGAAATCAGCCTCAGTTGAGGTATCAAGGTCAAGTACCTCAAGGCTTGGGTGGCGACGCAGGGCCTCAAGGCTCGTAATGTCCGCGCGGCTGAGAGTGAGGGACCTGAGCTGCGAAAGTTGGCGCACGAAGGCCATATCGCCGAGATCAGACCCACCGAGTGCAAGTTCCTGCAACCCGCTTAACTGGCCAATGGCGCTGTAGTCTTGCACTTGCAAATTCTGCGCGTGAAGCAATGTCAGGCTGGTGAAGTTCTTTAGTTCACTTAGGTCGGTGACTTGGGTTCGCCCGATATGCAGCTCGACAAGCTGGGTCATTGGCGCGATGTCGCTAAGGTCACTAAAGTCGGTGAAGCTGGCCATGAATGCAGTGACGTGGTCCAGTTCGGCGACTTGAGAGTAATCTTCGAGATACCCTGAGTCGAGGTTCAGTCGTCCGCAAACGCTATCACGGCAGTTTTCGACTTTGGCTTGCGTGGCGGCCAAACGTTCGGCCTGCAACTCCTCGAGGGTTTGTGGCGTGCCACCCGTTTCCAGCTGGCAGGCGGACAGCACCATTAAGGCCGCGGCGAACAAAGCAGATCTGGGAAATGGCAGCATTTTAAAACATCCTTAGCAAATACGCCGCAAGGATGGCCCGATCTGGCAGGAACACGCAAGGTCGGTTTTGCTAAGGTGCGTTCTTTGGGCTGATCCGCGCCAGCACGCTGCGTTGCGTGATTTGGCCAAGTGCCTTGCCGTTTTCGGTGACCGTCAACGCGCCAAATTCGCAGAGATCGTCGATAACTTGCGAGACTGGCGTTTCTGCATTCACTTCGTGGCCACCAGACCCGTCGATCATGACGTCGCGTGCACACAGCACTCCAAGCGGGTTCATATTGGCAACAAAATCAGCCACGTAGCCGTTGGCAGGTTCGCTGAAAATTTCACGCGGGGTGCCGCATTGCACGATGCGTCCCCCCTCCATAATCGCGATGCGGTTGCCGATTTTGAACGCTTCATCAAGGTCGTGGGATACGAAAATGATGGTGCGATTGAGGCGTTGTTGCAGGTCTAACAACTCATCCTGAAGGCGCGTTCGGATCAACGGGTCGAGCGCCGAAAAGGGTTCATCCATCAACAAGATCGGGGCGTCGGTTACGAATGCGCGCGCTAATCCTACACGTTGCTGCATACCACCTGAAAGTTCACCCACCAACGCGGTGGCGCGGTCTGCAAGGCCAACCAGTTCAAGTTGCTCGTCAATTTTCCGAAGCTTCTCAGCCTTGTTCATCCCCGCCAGCTCAAGCCCAAGCCCAACGTTGTCGCGCACTGTGCGCCACGGCAGCAGGCCAAACTGTTGAAACACCATCGACACACATTCACGGCGCAGCTTGCGTAACTCCTTGGCGGGGGCGGAGCCGACTTCGCAAGACCAGTCACCATCGTGAACAACGACGCCGCCACGCACCACGGGATTCAGCCCGTTGACCGCACGCAATAGCGTTGATTTGCCCGACCCTGACAGGCCCATCAGCACAAGAATTTCGCCCGCATCCACATCAAGCGAACAGTTGTGAACACCCAAGACCTGACCCGTGGCCTTTTGGATTTCGGTGCGTTCGCCGCCTTCATCCATCAATGGCAGTGCGCGTTCCGGCTTGTCGCCAAACACAATGGAAACGTCTTTAAATTCAACAGCTTTCATTGTTTTGCTCCTACACGCAGCAACCGGTCGAGCATGATCGCGACCACCACGATAATAAGCCCGCTTTCGAACCCTTTGGCGGTATCAACGGTGTTCAGGGCGCGCACAACCGGCACGCCCAAACCGTCCGCACCAACAAGCGCTGCGATTACGACCATCGACAAAGACAGCATGATAGTTTGGTTCAGTCCCGCCATGATCTGGGGCAGGGCAGAGGGCAGCTCGACCTTGAACAGCTTTTGCCGTTTGGTCGCGCCAAATGCATCGGCAGCTTCAAGCAGTTCATTCGGGGTCGAGGAAATGCCAAGCTGCGTTAGGCGGATCGGGGCTGGCAGCACGAAAATGACTGTCGCGATCAATCCGGGCACCATGCCGATACCGAAGAAAACGATGGCAGGGATCAGGTAAACAAACGTCGGTAAAGTTTGCATCAAATCCAACACAGGGCGCATCCACGCGTAAAGACGCGGGCGGTGCGCGACGGCGATGCCGATTGGCACGCCAATGGACATACACACAACGCAGGCCGATAGCACGAGGCTCAGGCTTTCTGCGGTTTCTTCAAAATATCCTTGGTCGATTATGAACAAGAACCCAACGATAATCAGCAGTGTGACCGTGATCTTGCGGTGCAACACATAGGCAAGCAGCGCAAAAAGCGCGAGGATCAGGAAGGCGTGGGTGTCTTCGGTCCAGCCCGGAATATACGGCTCAAAACCACGCCCGCGGAGCCAGTTCACCCCGGGTGGGCGCAGTAAGAGCGCCAGAAGGAATTCAATAAACGCTTCAGTGAGGTCGGAAAATCCGTCCAAGAAAGGGGCCGCGCCGTCTTTAACGTAATCAAAACCCGCACGTGCGGTAACGCCAACGGGCAGCTTTTCATCCGTAAGGCCAAGCAAGCGCTGCGGCAGCCATGTGACGAACCAAATGAGGGCGGGGACAAGCCAAATCACGAAGTCCCAGAGCGCGGTTATGCACCATAGAATTCCATTTAGAAACGAGACGACCCCGTTTCCGATACCTTGAATAATGTTCATCTTGCCCCCCAATTGAATAAGGGCCGCTTGGTTTAAGCGGCCCCTATCAGTGTCTTACATGTCCAGCGCGGCTTTGACGGCCTCGGCAGCATCGCCGCCGTCCATCGTCGTCACACCGTCAAGCCACCCCATAACGACGTCCGTGTTACCGGCCATCCATGCTGTTGCAGCTTCATTCGGCTCAGTCCCGTCATTCAGGATCGCCCCCATGATCTCGTTTTCCATGGCCAGCGTGAACTCAAGGTTTGTCAGTAGTTTGCCTACGTTCGGGCAGGCATCGACATAGCCAGCCGTTGTGTTGGTAAACACGGTTGCACCGCCAAGGTCAGGGCCGAACCAGTCATCACCACCTTCAAGGTATGTCATGTCGTAGTTTGCGTTCATCGGGTGTGGTTCCCAACCGAGGAACACAACAGGCTCGTCACGGTCATCAGAACGGCCAACTTGTGCCAACATGCCAGCCTCAGAAGATTCAACAACCTCAACATCCGCGCCCCCAAGGCCGAAAGCATCAGCTGCGATCATGTCCATGATCAGGCGGTTGCCGTCGTTGCCTGCTTCAATACCGTAAATTTTGCCGTCGAGCGCATCGGCATTGGCTGCAATTGCTTCGAAAGATGTAATGCCCAGTGCGGCACCTGCCGCGTTTGTCGCAAGCGTGTACTTTGCACCCTCAAGGTTCGCACGCACTGTGTCGACTGTGCCTGCGTCCCTGTAGGCCGCAATGTCGCCTTCCATTGTTGGCATCCAGTTGCCCAAGAACACATCAACATCGCCTTCAGCGAGGGACGTGTACGTCACGGGAACAGAAAGAACTTTGATGTCTGTTTCATACCCGAGTGCGCCAAGAACAACTGTCGTGGCGGCGGTTGTTGCCGTGATGTCTGTCCAGCCAACATCGGAAAATGTGACAAGACCACAGTCTGCGGACGCTGTTGTTGCAGCACAGATTGCAAGAATTGAGATGGTAGATTTCATGATACTCTCCCTGAGTGCCTTTTTGTTGATTGACGAGTCAATAAAGAACGATCTAAGTCACTTGGCAACAACTGTGAGGATATGATGCCAAAGCTTGGGATGGAACCTATACGCCGCGCGGCGCTGGTTAAAGCCACGATTGACTGTATCGGCGAGCAAGGGTCGCTCGACGTCACCGTAAGCCAGATAGCAAAGCGTGCGGGGATGTCTTCGGCGCTGGCGCACCACTACTTTGGTGGCAAAGACCAGATTTTTCTGGCGGCGATGCATCAAATCTTGCGCGATTTCGGCACTGAGGTGCGAACCGCGCTGCACGCGACCCGTACCCCACGCGCCCGCGCCGAGGCGCTGATTTCGGCGTCCTTTGCGCCCTCTTGTTTTGATCCAGCGACCGTTTCCGCATGGATGACACTTTACGCACAGGCGACGACGCACCCCGACATGCACCGTCTTTTGCGGCTTTATCAGCGGCGCCTGCACTCAAACTTGACCCATGCACTGCGCCCGATTTCCCCATCCCCGATTGAAGACGCAGCGACATTGGCTGCGCTGATTGATGGGCTTTACCTACGCGCAGCACTGGCACGTAACACGGATCCGGCCGTCGCACAGGCAACCGCTTTGCGTGCCCTTGACCAACTCACCGGAACGACCGCATGAGCAAGCCGAACATTCTAATCACTATGGCCGATCAACTGAACGGAACGCTGTTTCCGGACGGCCCCGTTGATTGGTTGCACGCTCCGAACTTGAAAAGCTTGCGACGAAATCGACCCGCTTCAAAAGCATCCGATCGCTACATATGCAATCACATGAACATCAACATTCTTGATTAAAATCAACGCCTTCCCTGAGGCGAGTAATCTGGAGCCTAAATTGACCTACGATATACAACCAACCGCCAGCCACTTCATTGACGGCCAATACGTCGAAGACAAAAACGGCACTCCGATCCCCGTTATTAGCTCGGTTTCAGAGGCGCAGATCGCGATTGTTTATGGTGCGACACCTGCGATTGTTGAACAGGCGTTGAATGCTGCCAAACGTGCCCAAGGCGCATGGGCTGCGATGACAGGAACCGAGCGGGGCCGTGTGCTGCGCCGCGCCGCTGAGATCATGCGTGAACGCAACTACGATCTCTCGGTTCTGGAAACCAACGACACAGGTAAACCGCTGCAAGAGACACTGGTCGCCGATGCCACGTCTGCGGCGGATGCGTTGGAATATTTCGGCGGGTTGGCAGGATCCTTGACGGGTGAACACATTCAACTTGGCGAAGACTTCGTTTACACACGCCGCGAAGCGCTAGGGCTTTGCGTCGGGATCGGCGCATGGAACTACCCCACACAGATCGCCGCGTGGAAAGGTGCGCCTGCGCTCGCTTGCGGCAATTCAATGATCTTCAAGCCGTCAGAACAGACGCCACTTTGTGCGCTGAAGGTCGCGGAAATCTTGCATGAAGCGGGTGCGCCGGCGGGTATCTATAATGTCATTCAAGGCATGGGCGATGTCGGGGCCGCATTGGTCACTGACCCGCGCGTTGATAAGGTTTCGCTTACGGGGTCCGTCCCGACAGGGCGCAAAGTTTACGCTGCCGCTGCCGAAGGTATCCGCCATGTCACGATGGAACTTGGCGGTAAATCCCCCCTCGTGATCTTTGATGATGCAAATTTGGAAGACGCGGTTGGCGGCGCCATTTTGGGCAACTTCTACAGCTCTGGTCAGGTCTGTTCCAACGGCACGCGCGTGTTCGT
>DQCL01000116.1:18540-19235 GCA_003533975.1 Octadecabacter sp.
GACGTCAAAATGGGCGATCCGCTGGATGAAACCGTTAATTTTGGGCCAATGGTGTCGGGCCGCCAAATGGAGATTGTACAGGGCTTTATCGCCAAGGGGCTTGAGCAAGGTGCGCGGTTGGTCACTGGCGGTCAGCGCGTTGGCGACACAGGATACTTCCTGCAACCCACTGTTTTTGCTGACGTTACAGATGACATGGTCATCGCTACGGATGAAATTTTCGGCCCCGTCTTAAGTGTCTTGGACTTTGAAGATGAAGCTGACGTTCTGAAACGCGCCAACGCGACGGACTTCGGCCTTGCGGCGGGCGTGTTTACCAATGACCTCAAACGCGCGCATCGCATGGTCGCGGGGTTTGAGGCCGGAACGACCTACATCAACACCTACAATCTTGCCCCTGTTGAGGCCCCGTTTGGTGGCTCGAAACTCTCTGGTGTTGGGCGTGAAAACTCCAAAGCGGCGATTGAACATTATAGCCAGCTAAAGTCGGTTTATGTCGGTATGGCACCTGTGGAGGCCCCGTTTTAAATGCAAGCTGAATACATCATAATCGGCGCTGGCAGCGCTGGGTGCGCGATGGCCTATCGGTTGGCCGAGGCAGGGCGCAAAGTTATCGTGATCGAAACGGGTGGCACCGACATTGGTCCGTTCATTAACATGCCCGCTGCGCTGTCCTACCCCATGAGCATGAAGCG
>DQCL01000116.1:19273-24898 GCA_003533975.1 Octadecabacter sp.
GACTTTGACCATTGGGCCGAAAGCGGTGCGCAGGGATGGGCCTATGCGGACGTGTTGCCGTATTATAAACGCATGGAAGACTGGCATTCTGGCGGGCGCGGTGGTGACAAAACTTGGCGCGGCAAAGGCGGCCCGCTTCATGTCACCCGAGGCCCCGGAACCAACCGCCTGACTCGCGCCTTTATAAAGGCTGGTGGACAGGCTGGGTATGAGCTGACGTCGGATTATAACGGCGAGAAACAAGAAGGCTTCGGCCCGTTTGATGCAACCATCTGGAAGGGCAAACGCTGGTCTGCGGCGTCTGCATATTTGCGCCCCGCCCAAGCCACTGGAAACTGCGACGTCATCCAAGGCACCGCCGCACGTGTGGTCATGGACAATGGTCGCGCAACAGGGGTTGAACTAACGGACGGTCGCGTCATTGAAGCCAGCGTCGAAGTCATCATCGCGGCCTCCGCGATCAATTCACCCAAGCTGTTGATGCTATCTGGCATTGGCCCCGCTGCGCACCTATCCGAGCACGGAATTGACGTCGTGGCAGATCGCGCCGGAGTTGGACAAAACCTGCAAGACCACCTTGAGCTATACGTTCAAATGGCCGCGAAAGGGCGTCACAGTCTTTACAAATACTGGTCAATGATCGCCAAAGCATGGGTCGGAGCGCGGTGGTTGTTTACAAAATCAGGCATTGGCGCGTCCAATCAGTTCGAAGCTGCGGGGTTTATCCGTTCCAAGGCTGGATTGAACTATCCTGACATTCAGTTCCATTTCCTGCCCATTGCTGTTCGCTATGACGGGACCGGTGCACAAGAAGGGTTTCAGGCCCACGTGGGACCGATGCGCTCCAAATCTCGCGGTGCGGTGACATTGACATCCGCTGATCCGAAAGCTGACCCAAATATCTTCTTTAATTACATGTCCCACCCAGACGACTGGGAGGAGTTTCGCAATTGTATCCGCCTGACCCGTGAAATTTTCGGGCAAGATGCCTTTGCGAAATATCGCGGTGCAGAGGTGTTGCCGGGCGCAGATGCCCAATCTGATGAGGCATTGGACGCAGCCATTCGTGAGGACGTTGAAAGCGCCTATCACCCCTGTGGCACCTGTAAGATGGGCCGCGCGGACGACCCGCTGGCGGTTGTTGACCCGCAAGGCCGTGTGATCGGCGTTGCGGGTTTGCGCGTCGCAGACAGCTCTATTTTCCCGCGTATCACGAACGGCAATCTGAATGCGCCGTCGATCATGGTGGGCGAAAAAATCGCCGACCACGTCTTGGGCAAGGCACCACTTGCGCCCAGCAATGATGCACCTTGGATTCACCCAGAGTGGAAAACCGCGCAACGTTAACCTCGTAGCAAATTCTGACTTGCGGTTTGGGCTCGTTAACATTTAGTTAGCGGAATGTTCCGCATTTTTTCGCTTATATTGTGTCTCTCATCACCTGCCTTGGCAGATGTAGAAGGGGCTGTTCGCGTCATTGATGGCGATACTTTGGATGTTTCCGGCCAACGTGTGCGCCTCCATGGCATTGATGCCCCCGAAACAGCGCAAACTTGCGAAGATGCGCAGGGTCGCGTTTGGCCTTGTGGTGCTTTCGTGCGCGAGGAAGTGGCGCGGCGATATCAAGGCCTACGCGCCACCTGCCGCGAGATAGAGCAAGATAGATATGGGCGCAGCGTCGCCAAATGTTTCGTGGATGGGCGCGACATTGGGGAAACGCTTGTTTCTGACGGATGGGCGCGCGCCTATCGTGAGTATTCGATGGATTACGACTTGGCTGAGAAATCCGCGCAAGTGCTTGGCCTTGGGCTTTGGGCCAGTTCAATGCAGGAACCTTCAGCTTATCGGGCCGATCAGCGAGTACCGACTGCTGATACAGCCGCGCCGGATGGCAATTGTATCATCAAGGGCAATATTTCCGGATCCGGCCACATTTATCACATGCCCCACAACCGAGATTACGCAAACACCCGTATCAACGAAGCACGCGGCGAGCGGTGGTTTTGCAGCGAAGCAGACGCACGGGCGGCCGGATGGCGAGCGGCACGCAACTGAATGATTTGTTGATCCTGATCAAGGCGCCATATGACAGGCTGTTCTAGCTTCTTTCTGACACTTACAGGAGGACACCAATGTCACATACAGCCCACGAACTCGCAGACGAATTCCCAGAACATGCAGAAAAGATTAGCCAGCTAAAACAGTCGGATGCACATTTTTCTAAGATTTCTGATGCCTATCACGAAGTTAATCGCGCCATTCACCGCGCGGAAACAGATGTTGAACCAACTGATGACGCGCACATGCAAGAAATGCGCAAAGAGCGCATGTCCCTGAAAGATCAAATCTGGGCGGTGCTCGCGGTTTAATTCGTTGACCGACGTCGCAAGGCTGCTGTCTTAATCTAATTGGTAGGGCAGCATGCCGCGCTCGTTTGGGTCAACGCGAAGTTGGCGTTCCAGTGGCGGTACAGAACGGTGCGGGCAGGATTTGCGCTCGCAGATGCGACAGGAAATTCCTATCGGCTCAAACGCGTCTGTGTCTTCTGTCATCATATGATCGGCGTAGACAAGTTTTGAGGCGTGTTTGACCTCGCAGCCAAGCCCAATCGCGTAACGGCGGGTTGGAACGCCCCACGCGCCACCGGGTTTGCTTACATCCCGCGCAAGGCAGAAATACCGAACACCATCAGGGGTTTGCGCCAGCTGGCGCAGCCATCGGCCGGGTGTCTCAAATGCGCCATGCACATTCCACAGCGGGCAAGCACCGCCAAACCGCGCGAATTGCAGCGTCGTCGCAGAATGGCGTTTAGTAATGGTTCCGGCGGGATCAACGCGCACGAAATAGAATGGTATTCCCTTTGCACCAGGTCGTTGCAGCGTCGATAGACGGTGGGCGACCTGTTCGAGAGAAACTCCAAACTGATCGGCTAACCGCTCAAGGTCATGACGGGTGTTTTGGGCCGCCGTAAGGAACGCTGCATAGGGCATGAGCGTCGCGCCAGCGAAATAATTGGCCAACCCGACTTTTGCGATGCTGCGGGCTTGTGGTGATTGAAAACGCGCAAGATCTAGCGTGGCATCCAATAAATTCTCTTGTTTGATCAGGGCAACTTGCAGCAGCAATTGAAAGCGCTGGGTTGCAGGTGCGGCTTTTGCTGAAAGTGTCAGCACACGGGTTTCAGTGTCATAATGGCGGATCGCGCTGTTGTCCGCGTAGACGATACGAACGCCGTTTCCGGCCAATGCATTTCGCGCCGCGCCATCAATGTCGCCCTCTGCTTTGGTCGCGAACCGTTCTGCCGCGCGGTCTACGGCATCAATGTAGTTGTCGCAGTAGTGGAAAAAGTCGCGCACTTCTTCCCACGGGCTGGCGGATAAACGGCTGTCTTCACGCCCCAAGGCTTCGTCCAATGACGCCAGTCTTTCATGGGTTTGGCGGTAGGCTGTGTGTAATTCAAGGAAGGCGCGCGCAAGGGCGGGGGCGTTTGATGCGGCAAGGCGCAAATCAACAAGCGGTGGGGTGGCGCTGGTGAAAATCGGGTCAGCCAACGCTTCGCGCATATCCCCGACAAGTCGCGCCTCGTCGCCCGACTGCAATTCGGTTACGTCAAACCCGAATTCCTGCGCCAAGGCTAAGACAACCGTGGTCGATACTGGACGGTTGTTGTTTTCCATTTGGTTGAGGTAGGGCAAAGAAACGCCAAGCTTTTCAGCGAACGTCTTCTGGGTGCAGCCAATGCGCCCCCGCAATTCGCGTAACTTAGCGCCAGCGTAAAGTTTGTGCGGTGCCATTCTGGTTTCCTAGATCGATAAGATGCAAATTTGATAATAGACTTTGCAAAGTTACGAGTCGAGGGCTGGGCTAGCTTACATCCTCGATAATAGCCGAGCGTTTGATAACCCAGATCGTGCAAAAGACTGCGAGAACCGCAGTGATGAGCATCAAGATAATCAGTGGGCGTGCGCCTGTACCTGGCCGAAGGATAAGCCCTGCGATAACCGATAATGCTGCGCCGCCACCAATCGTGAACGCCCCACCAAGGCCCGCCGCAGATCCCGCGAGTGCGGGCCGAACCGACAGCATTCCGGCGTTGGCGTTTGGCAACATGATACCGTTCCCCAAGCCGATCGAGATCATAAACCCAAAGAAAACAAACGGATGCATAATGCCAAGTAAATCAAGGAACAACAGCAACGCCATGCCGCTGACCGCCAGAAGTGCGCCGAGCAATATCATGCGATTTATGCCGATCCTTACCGAGAACCGCCCCGACACCCCGTTCCCGATGAGATACCCGATTGCCGGTGCCCCGAAGTAAAGACCCATTTCAGCGGGCTCCATTTTGAAGACTTCGCTGCCGATAAACGGTGCCCCGCCAAGGTAGGCAAAGAACGCCCCCGAGGAAAAGGCGGCAGCGAGGCAGTACCCCCAGAACCGTTGTGATGTCAGTAACTTAGGGTACTCACGCAGTTGCTCTGCAAAGTCTCCGTCGCGTTTGGTGAGCGTTTCGCCTTGGTCGAAGAACGCGATCATCAACAGCAAAAGGCCACCCGCAGCAAGAAGCCAGAACGACGCCTGCCACCCAAAGGCTTCATCCAGTCGACCGCCGATTGCGGGTCCCAACATTGGAACCACCGACATGCCCATCGTCACATAGCCGATCATCGAAGCGGCTTGGGCCTGTGGGACCATGTCGCGGACGACCGCGCGGCTGATGGCAAATGCTGTAGCGATTGCCGTTTGCAATAAACGGCATATCAAAAAGACCGCAAAATTAGGGGCATAGATCGCGCCGACGCTGGCCAGAATGAAGATTAAAACTGTCGTAAGAACAATTGGCCTTCGCCCGTAGCGGTCAGAAATCGGACCAATTGTAATCTGAACCACCGCCGTGGTTGCAAGGTAGGCGGGAACAGACAACTGCATCAGGCCGTATTCTACGCCAAAATGCTCCGCCATTGATGGCAGCGATGGGAGGAACACATTGAGGGAAAGCGCCCCGATGCCAGCCATCAGAATGAGTGTCGCGATATGGGGTGGGGTGGTGCGATCGAGGAATCGCGACGCTGGAAGTGTGGACATAAGATACAGCTAGTCTCGTAAAGTGCCTTCGTCCAATGCAATTGCGTCGGGAAGGGCCGTTCCTCGGGTCGATTTGCATGTTTGCAAAATCATAACCCAGTTAATGAATAGATTTGCAAATTTGCGAGAAGGGACTCGGATCGCTGTCCAAATGAGGATAGCTTCTCTGAAATCAATAGGGACAGATTTATGACCGATATCCTGCAAGAGCTTGAAGATCGACGCGAAGCAGCCCGTTTGGGTGGTGGGCAAAAGCGTATCGACGCCCAACATGGCCGTGGCAAACTTACGGCCCGCGAGCGGATTGAGTTGTTGGTAGATGACGGCAGCTTTGAAGAATACGACACCTTCGTCACGCACCGCAGCACTGATTTCGGCATGGAAAAGACCCGCCCTGCTGGGGATGGTGTTGTAACGGGCTGGGGTACGATCAACGGTCGCCAAGTCTATGTTTACTCACAAGACTTCACAGTTCTTGGTGGGTCGGTTTCGGCAACTCATGCCGCCAAGATCGTTAAGATCATGGATATGGCGATGCAG
>DQCL01000265.1 GCA_003533975.1 Octadecabacter sp.
TAGATTCGCGCTCCTATCAAGCCTGGCATGAAGGAAGGAGTGGCGGGGTGGCGCAGGGTGGCGCTCATTTGGCAAAAGGCGTGCCACCCTGTGTTTTATGGGCTTTCTTGATGGTCGCTAGGTTCTGCCTACTCAGGTCTCGAACGACCCTTACCGGATATTCGCAGGATAGGACAGCGCCGCCGCGCAGTGTTCGCAATTGCAGGCATTCATGCAATGGGATACCCTCTTCTGCGGGCACCCCTTCGTTTTCTGGTTCCCGTTGCACCGATAACCAGGGTCATTGGGCATGGATTGGATTGGGGCGAGGGTTCGAAGCTGGGTCAGAAAAAGCTGACCAGCTCAGATTTAGACGGCAACTGCGGCCCGAGCAGCGACTAGCGCATCAATGGCTGTCTGCACTTCGGCATAGAGTTCGGTTTGCACATGCTCAGCATCGATCTCGACGATAAGTGCATAGCGGACCGTCGGCAGACCGTTTCGCAGGAGGGCTTTTGATTTCCACCAACCTGATACGGGATGCACGGCAATCAGGTTGCGACGCGCAAGATCAGAGGCACGACAGGTCAACTGATCAATATGAAGCGAGCCGACATCTCGCCGATCACTTCCGTATTCCCATATGTCGACTTCGGCACTACCGGGGCCATCAGGCTGCTCTGCAAGCTTGCTGATACGCGCCATGAATTGCTTTTCAGCTTCGTCGGCACGATTCAGTTTGAACCTCAGATTATGCGAAGCGTATCGGTATCGCGAGCCCCGTGAGGCTTCCGAGGGATTGGGGGCGATGAATGTGCTGAGCGTCACGCGTAAGGTCACTTGAGCATTGCCAAGCACACGCAGCGCTTCAACCGGCCAAGGCAGCGTGAAGAGCTTCATCTCATTGTGAACGTCGCCGCCGGTCTTTTCGGAAAGACCGTAGGGCGTGATTGTATCTTCCACTATGAGGGTCAAAGCATTCGAAGCACTGCGCCGAGCTCGACGGAGGTCCGGAACGCCATACCCATAGCGCTGAAACAGCGGCGCGTAGTCGCCCTTTTGAGGAGCGGCTGGAAGATGTGACAGCATTTGCTGCGTCCAACGGGCAGATGATACATACAGGCCGCGAACAGTTTCTGGCCAAAGGGCGGGATAATCTGACCAGAGTTCGGTGATGCCCTTGGCCGCCAGGGCCGTGGCCGCGCTGGTGTCATAGGTAAAGGTAAATGAGCGAGTTGGGTAATTGTTGTGTGTCGACAAAAGCGATAGCCATCCGTGGCGCATCGGCGGCGGCATGGCGCTTGCCGCCCAGTTGCCACCCTCGAGCACGACGTCCGGCTTGAGCGGCCAAGTCGCTGACCAGGATGCGGTTCGCGACGCCGGAGACAGATCGCCAAATGGCGCAAGTGGGGCAACAGCTTCGCCCTGCGGCAGCTGGGTTTTCTCCGTGTATGCACCGACCGAAAGCGCGTTCCAGGCCTGAGCGGGGGATTCAATCTCGTTGTCATCGTGATCGCATCTGACGAGATAATCGCCTGCACCAAAGGTAAAATTGTCTGTGTTGCCGGCGGAGACCAACATGAGACGCTGCGTGTTGATCTCACCGGAAACACCGGCAGAAAGTTGATCGACCTCACTCGACCAAGAGGTTGGTGCCCCGTCATGGGGGGTATCCTCGCCTGTGGTCGCAGCCATGGTAAACGTGCGACGGCGCGGGTGGACCTGTTCGACGGTGTTGATCGCGTTGCGGGTGACAGCGCCAAGAAGATGGTGCGGATTAACGCCCGCATCGGGGAGAAGTTTGACCGATTCAAGGCGGTGATCAATTGTGACAGGATCGGCCTGATCGAGTTTCGCCGTCAGATCTCCATAGAGCGCCAGACCAGCCATTTGTGTACCGTGGCCTTGGACGTCTTCAACACCCCAGGCCGGATTGGCCGAGTGACGGTCGGCTGCGGAAAGAGCCGGTTGGACCAAAGGGTGGGCACGGCTGATACCGGTGTCCATCAACGTTACATATCCGGGATCGGGGTGTGGCGGAAAATTGGTTCTTTGCACAAGCTCATCAACCCACTGTGCCTGCTCCGCGACATCCATGCCGTCGAAGAATTCAGCGGTGACGGTGGGTGCAGCCATGGCCCGTACACCGCCAATACGTCTGATGGCGCTCGCAAGCGCGTCTCTGGTCGAGTGGGCAATGACAACGATGTCCTCGGGAAAATGCAGTCGCTCTTCGCCGATGGCTATGCCGAACGCTGGTGCCTGCCCGATAAAGCCGTCAGCAGCATCGGGATCTAGCCAAACCTCCCAGTCTGCCGGGCCATTGTCCTCAGGGAATTTTTCGCCTGGGCTGCGCCATAATGCACGCAAACCCGCTTCAGTGATGGCTGCCACGCTTTGAACGAGGTCCGCGTTTCTGGGGCGACCGGGAGTAATCTCGCCATCCTTGTTCTCTCGGTCTGGCGTGTTTTCGGTCCTGAACTGTTCGACCTTATTGCGCAGCTTTTCGACGCCTTTGGCGGTTGCGAAAACCGTTGCGCTTTCCTGGTTGGAACCAGCCCGAGTGCTATCTTCGTAGTGCAGAAGTGTCAGATCACTGGAATCGAGGCTGTCCTTTTTCAGTCGCTCATCGGGACGCGATTTGACCTCCAGATAGATACCCGGGAGTTCGGCGTCGGAGATGTTCGGAAGGGAATCAATGGCCTGCAGGAGCGCCAGTGCATGCGCTGCGCGGTTCGGGACATCACTTGCCCGTTTTGGCCCGCCCCCGACCTTTGCCTGGAACGGATGTGGTTTTCCGAGGTCGCGCAGATGGAAGTGTCGCAGGTCTCTTGGCATTATCGTCGGTCCCTATCAATTGTAGCGAGCGACGGCGTTCGAGAGCATCGATCAAATCCTGTGCCGCAATTTTATCAGTATCCCTCAGTACCGCACGCCGTGCTGCGTCTTCTGCAGCCGCGACAACGTCCGCAGTCGACAATCCGATGGCGCAATCGGTCACTCGCTTCCAGCCCATTTTGCCGATCGAGAAACCGATCAGTCGGCGCTCAAGCGCCTGTTTGATCGAAGCGGCATCCGGCATTTCATAAGGCAGCACGAGATCAAAACGACGCAATACGGCGCGGTCGAGAATACCGGGTAGGTTTGTAGTGGCTATCACGATGGATGGGCCAGTATCCTCGTCCAGGAACTGGAGAAAGGAGTTCAGGACGCGACGAGCCTCACCCACGTCGTTCTCCCCGCCTCTTGCAGCGGCGAGAGCATCGATTTCATCAAAGAGGTAAACGCCCCTCGTAGTCTTGACCGCATCAAAGACCATTTTCAGCTTTTGTGCAGTCTCACCCATGAATTTGGTGATCAGGCCATGGAGCATAACGGCGAAAAGCGGAAATTGCAACTCGCCTGCAAGGGCCGATGCACTGAGGGTTTTGCCGGTGCCGGGCGGACCAGACAGCAGAACCCGGCGGCGCGGCTTAAGGCCCTTTTCCTCCAGCTTCTCGCGCATTTTCGTTTCAAAGACGATATGGGTCAGCTCATCCTCGATCCGGGATGGCAAGATGACATCTACCAATCGTTCGGACGGATAGGAGGCGGCTAGGAACTGGGCCATGTCACCGCGCGGGGCGGCAATTGGTGTGATTTCGGGCGTGCGGGACACGGGCACCTTTTGGCCGACCTCGGCCCACTGACGCAACTGCTCGGCCAGGCGGGTATGGCCCTTCTGCTCTTCGGTCACAGAGAGCTGCATCGCCAGATCGTAGAACCGATCAGCGTCACCCTCTGCGTGGCTTTTTACAAGCCCGATGAGCTGTTGCGCGGATGCCATGTTGCCCCTCTGGCGACTTCGGGAAATCTCTTTTTCAATGTGTACACGGTACAATGCGGATGCGCCATATGCCAGAAAAACTCGTTCGCTGGAGTGTGGCTTACTCAGCCTTTTCTTAGCCAGACCGGGCATTCGACGACTTTGCAGTGACTGTCTTCTTTCTTCCCTTGTTACAGCGAGCCAGGGCTGCTTGATCGGCGGAAAATGAATGACGGAATCTTGGCGCTGTTCACAGTATTCGTACGCCAATTCGGGGGTAGATACGTTGGTGTAGGTCCTGCTGGCGGAAAAATGTTTAAGATTGCACGATCTTTTGTAATTCAGTTTACCTCAACGCCACCTCAACCCTCGAACGCCGTTTTCGCGCGGTCTGCGTCGTTGAATGTCGCCCAATGACGGTGAGCGCCGGAATCAATATCTTGCGATTTCAAACGTTTATCACACAAGTCGTTGATATTGCTAACTTATTGGAATCATTGCGATTTAGGCTCACAACCTGAAGGTCGTAGGTTCAAATCCCACTCCCGCAACCAATTTTACATAAATAGAACAAACACTTAGCGCCCTTCGAGGTGCTTTTTGCGTTTTGAACGTTCAGCCCGTGGAAGCACTATGGAAGCAAAAAAGTGCGAAGTTCTACGTAGCGAGGAATTCGGACCTTCGCTGC
>DQCL01000296.1 GCA_003533975.1 Octadecabacter sp.
CGGTTTTCGATTAGATCGTCGACCACGGACGGATCCGCGAGGGTTGATGTGTCACCCAATGCGCCGAAATCATCTTCGGCAATCTTGCGCAGAATACGGCGCATGATCTTACCAGATCGTGTTTTCGGTAAGCCCGGTGCCCACTGTATAAGGTCTGGCTTTGCGATAGGGCCAATCTCCGCGCGGACCCACTTTTCAAGCTCCTTGCGCAACTCTTCAGTAGGTTCTTGGTTATTCATCAATGTGACGTAGGCGTAGATACCTTGGCCCTTGATGTCATGGGGGTAGCCCACAACCGCGGCCTCAGCGACTGCAACATGCGCGACAAGTGCGGATTCAACTTCGGCGGTCCCCATGCGGTGACCAGAAACGTTAATCACGTCATCAACGCGCCCTGTGACCCAGTAGTCACCGTCTTCGTCGCGTTTGCAGCCATCACCTGAGAAGTAGTAGCCAGCGTAATCGCCAAAGTAGGTTTTCTCGAAACGCTCATGGTCGCCGAAAATAGTACGCATCTGGCCGGGCCAGCTGTCGGCAATGCACAAAACACCCTCCACGTCATTGCCGTGGACGACATCGCCTGATTGCGGGTCCAGAACCACAGGCTTTACACCAAAGAATGGCGTTTGCGCAGCACCGGGTTTCAAAGTTGTTGCACCGGGTAAGGGGGTAAGCATGTGACCACCCGTTTCCGTCTGCCAGAAGGTATCTACGATCGGGCAGTTTCCTTTGCCAATAACGTCGTTGTACCAATTCCACGCTTCAGGGTTGATCGGTTCACCAACAGAGCCGAGCAAACGAAGATCAGAAAGATCATGCTTTTCAACCCATTCATTACCAGCGCCCATCAAGGCACGGATGGCAGTTGGGGCCGTATAGAATTGGTTCACTTTGTGCTTTGCACAGACTTCCCAGAAACGACCTGCATCTGGGTAGGTGGGAACGCCTTCAAACATGATTGTTGTCGCGCCATTGGCCAGTGGGCCATAGACGATGTAGCTGTGGCCTGTGACCCAGCCAACGTCAGCCGTACACCAGAACACATCACCATCATGGTAATCGAACGTGTACTGATGGGTCATGGACGCATAGACGAGGTAGCCACCTGTAGAGTGTACAACGCCCTTCGGCTGACCGGTTGATCCAGACGTGTAGAGAATGAACAGCGGGTCTTCGGCGTTCATTTCCTCTGGCTTTTGGTAGTCATCAGCCTCAAGCAGCATATCGTTATAGCTGCAATCGCGATCCGTCCAAGTGGTCTGTTCGCCAGTGCGTTTCACAACCAGACATTTCACGCTGTCCTTGCAGTGCAACAAAGCGGCATCCGCGTTTGATTTCAACGGAGTAGAGCGGCCACCGCGCGGTGCGTAGTCGGCCGTAATCACGACTTTGGCGTCAGACCCGTTGATCCGTGCGCTTAATGCATCTGCAGAAAACCCAGCGAACACAATCGAATGGATCGCACCGATCCGTGCGCAGGCAAGCATCGCATAGGCAGCTTCAGGAATCATCGGAAGATAAAGGACAACACGATCGCCTTTGGAAACACCTAGTGTTTGCAGGATGTTCGCCATCTTGCATACGTGAACCTGCAGCTCAGCATAGGTTATGTGCAGGGATTCAGTTGTGTTCGGATCGTCGGGTTCCCAGATGATTGCCGTTTGGTCGCCACGTGTCTCGACATGACGATCCACACAGTTGGCTGAAACGTTCAGAGTGCCATCTTCAAACCATTTGATATCGACTTTTCCGGGCTCAAAGGATGTGTTCTTTACCTTTGTGTAAGGCTTGATCCAATCGACGCGCTTGCCGTGCTCTCCCCAGAATGTATCCGGGTCGTTGATGCTCTGCTCGTACATCGGGCCGTAGTTTTCGGCTGTGATGTGGGCGCGAGCAACGGTTTTAGCGGACGGGGGGTAAGTCTTTGACATGGGGGCATCCTTCGTTTGGATTAGAGCCTAATACGACGACGACGTCGTCGTGCAGTTCGCATGGGAACTAAATCGGCTCGGAAGTGGCACAATAGCGTGGGGGTGGGGGCCGCTGGCCCCCACCTAATATTAGATAGCGAGATACTTTGAGCGCAAGTCTTCGTCTTCCAGAACCTCAGTCGCGGAGCCGTCATAGACGACTTTGCCGATATCAAGGATCACAGCACGGTCCGCGAGCTTCAGCGCAGCAACGGCGTTTTGCTCAACGATGATGGTCGTGATGCCTTGGTCGCGGATCAATTGCAGTGTCTTTGCAATTTCCTGAACGATAACTGGAGCAAGACCTTCGTAAGGCTCGTCCAACAGCAATATCTTGATGTCGCGGCAAAGCGCGCGCGCGATGGCCAACATCTGCTGCTCACCGCCAGAAAGCGTGACGCCTTCTTGGCTGCGACGTTCTTTGAGGCGCGGGAACAATTCATACACGCGCTCAATAGACCAACCGTGGGGGGGTGCGATCTGAGCAAGTTTCAGGTTTTCTTCAACTGTAAGGCCCGGAATGATCGAGCGATCTTCGGGCACAAGCTGGATACCAGCCTGTGATGCCTGCCAAGCCTTCATTTCGTGAACAGGCTTGTGGTCGAGCCAGATTTCACCGTGGTTCAGCTGTGGGTCATCCATGCGGGCGAGGGCACGCAGAGTGGACGTTTTACCAGCACCGTTACGGCCCAGAAGCGCGAGAATTTCGCCCTCATGGATGTCAAAGCTAACGCCTTGAACGATGTAACTTTCGCCGTAGTAAGCTTCCATGTTCCAGACAGAAAGGAACTTTGTCGATGTGGCCGCCATGTTGCGGTTTTTGTCGAATTTGCTGTCGGTCTCGAGGTGTTCAACGTGTGTCATCTGCTTTTCCTTAGACCTGTGCTTCGCCGAGGTACGCTTCGCGCACTTTCGGGTGGCCTTTGATGTTATCAGGCGTGTCTTCGACCAGCGGCATACCCTGCGCAAGAACGGTAATACGATCCGCAAGCGAGAACACAACGTTCATGTCGTGCTCGATGATTGCCATCGTCAAACCGCGTTCCTTACGGATGGTCTTAAGCAGCTCAATGGTGTTTTCCGTATCTGCACGGGCCATACCCGCCGTCGGTTCGTCGAGCAGCAGAAGGCGCGGCTCTTGTACAAGGCACATTGCCATTTCAAGGCGGCGCTTATCGCCTCGTGACATGGAAGACGCCAGCATCTCGCGTTTGTCGAGCATGTTGACTTCAGACAGCATCGCTTCTGCCTTTTCGATCATGTCCTTCTCTTGGCGCACGCTTTCAATGGCGTGCATCCGGAAGGCACCGTCACGCTTTGCAAAACAAGGAATAAGCATGTTTTCCATGACGTTCAGGTCGGCAAAGATTTCCGGTGTTTGGAATACGCGGCTGATGCCCATCTGGTTGATC
>DQCL01000171.1 GCA_003533975.1 Octadecabacter sp.
GAAGGGCATCAACATGTCCCGCATTATGCGGACCTTTTACAAACATGCGGAAAAGACGTTTAGCTTTGAGGTGATCGACGCCGCACTGGATGCCTATAAGACTGATCTGGAAAGTTTTGATGCCCGTATCATGATGCGCATGTCTTTCCCTATGAAGGTGAACTCGCTGCGATCTGGTCTGACAGGATATCAATATTATGACATCGCGCTTGAGCTGATCGAGGCCGATGGCGTGCGCAAAAAGATCGTGCATCTGGATTACGTTTATTCCAGCACGTGCCCATGTTCGTTGGAACTGTCCGAACATGCGCGCCAATTCCGTGGCCAGCTTGCGACGCCTCATTCGCAGCGATCTGTTGCGCGGGTATCGGTGGAAATGGCGCAGGATGCTGACATTTTGTGGTTCGAAGACTTGATTGATATGTGCCGCGCCGCTGTGCCGACCGAAACCCAAGTCATGGTAAAGCGCGAGGACGAGCAAGCGTTTGCGGAACTCAACGCGGCCAACCCGATTTTCGTGGAAGACGCCGCACGCCTGTTTGCTGAGACATTTCAGGCGGATGCGCGCATTGCGGATTACCGTGTTATCGCGTCACACCAAGAAAGCCTGCACAGCCACGATGCTGTCAGCGTGTTGACCGAAGGCACCACGTTTGATGCGGAATCGCTGGACCCGCGTCTGTTCGCGACGCTATTTCACGTTGGCTGATTGAGCGACTGGACGCCAGCAGGCGCTCTGGTATGTGTCGGGGAAATCCAATTGATCAGAACGGAATACACCTATGTCAGACGCCAAACGCATTGTCCTTTCTAGCGATCACGCCGACATCGAGCTGCGTCAGACCATCGCAAAGCACGTTGCGGCCAAAGGCTGGGACGTGGTCGACATTGGCCCGATGACGTCGGAAAGCACCCATTACCCGATTCATGGTGAGGCTGCCGCCCAGAAGGTTGCAACGGGTGACTGTCAGCTTGGTATTATTTTGTGTGGCACAGGGCAGGGCATTATGATGGCGGCCAACAAGGTGAAAGGCATCCGTTGCGGCGTGTGTTCGGACACATTTTCGGCCCGTATGATCCGCCAACACAATGATGCGAACATGCTTTCGCTTGGTGCGCGCGTAACCGGCGAGGGGCTGGCCCTTGATATCGTTGATGCGTTCTTGGACGCGGAATTCGAAGGTGGACGCCACGCAACACGCGTTGCGATGATCGAACCCAACTAACGGCTAGGTGCCTCGTCGCTTGACACGGCGCTCACCTCAAGCCAACCGTTACTCATGTTAGACGTACGCCCCGTTGGATATGTAATCGGCCTGTTGGTCGCGGCCCTTGGGGTCACGATGTTCGCGCCATTGCTGGCCGATCTCGTGTCGGGGAATGGGCATTGGCCCGTTTTCCTTGAAAGCGCTGTGATTACCATTTTGGTTGGTGGGCTTGTGTCCTTGGCCTGCCAGAACGGGATTTCATCGGGCCTCAGCATTCGCCAAACCTTCCTTTTGACCACATTGGTCTGGTTGGCCCTGCCGCTTTTTGGCTCATTGCCGTTTTTGCTGGGCGAGACTGAGCTGAACTTCACCGATGCCTTCTTTGAAGCGATGTCAGGGTTAACGACCACAGGTTCGACAGTCATCACGGGAATTGAGAACCTCCCTGAGGGGTTGAAACTGTGGCGCGGCGTGCTGCAATGGCTTGGCGGTATTGGTATTATTGTTGTGGCGATGGTGTTCCTGCCAGAACTGCGGGTTGGTGGTATGCAGATCTTCCGAAGTGAAGGTTTTGACACGATGGGAAAAATCCTGCCCCGTGCGACCGAGATTTCATCGCGGATTTCGGTTATCTATGTTGGTTTGACGATGGCCTGCACGATCACCTATTCGGTGATGGGAATGAACAATTTCGATGCTTTCATCCACGCAATGACCACGATCGCCACGGGCGGTTTTGCCAACTACGATGCATCGTTTGGGCAGTTTGGGGCCGGGGTCGAGTATGCCAGCGTTGTATTCATGTTGCTCGCGGCCTTGCCGTTCGTGCGTTACGTACAGCTGATTTCCGGCGGGGGGGCGATGCCACTCTTCAAAGACAGCCAAATCCGTACATTTTTCGTCGTCGCGATAACGTTGGTCGCCGTGCTTTCTCTTTGGCAATGGTCGCAAAGTGCACGGATGAACGAAATCACATTCCGCCAGTCGCTGTTTAATGTCGTCTCCATTTTGACGGGTACAGGATATGCGAGCGCGGATTACATGCAGTGGGGACCGTTCGCCGTAACCATGTTCTTCTTTATTGGCCTGATCGGTGGTTGCGCGGGATCAACAGCATGTAGCGTGAAAATTTTCCGCTACCAGTTGTTGTTCACGTCCATCAAAGCGCAAATTCGACGCATCCATTCACCGCATGGAATTTTCACGCCACGCTATCAAGGGCGTGCTGTTGGTGACGACGTGCTAAGTTCTGTTATGGCGTTCTTCGTGGCGTTCATGGTTGCGATTGGTGTTGTGGGGGTGGCATTGGCGTTTACCGGCCTGGATTTCATTACCTCCATTTCCGGTGCGGCGACTGCGCTGGCAAACGTCGGTCCTGGGCTTGGCAATGAAATCGGCCCCGCAGGGAGTTTTGCAGGTCTGAACGATACCGCAAAATGGATATTGGCAATTGCGATGCTGGTTGGTCGGCTTGAAATCATGGCGGTCTTCACCATCATCAGTTGGCATTTCTGGAGGGACTGAGCATGACAACACGACCATTGGGCGCACAAGTTTCGCACATGCTGAAAGACCGCGGCGTTGACGTCATTTTTGGCATTCGGGGGTGCATAACCAAGAAATGTATCGCGGTATCGAAGAAGCTGGCATCACCCATGTCCTTGCACGCCACGAACAGGGTGCAGGGTTCATGGCTGACGGATATGCGCGCGCGACGGGCGGTTTTGGCGTGTGCTACGTCATCACTGGACCAGGGTTGTGCAACATCATGACCCCACTTGGTCAGGCCTATTCGGACAGTGTGTCCGTGCTGTGCCTGTCCAGCTGTCTGGATGATACGGTTGGCCGTAAAGGGCAACTTCACCAGATGAAAGATCAGGAAGGGGCTGCTGCAACTGTGTGCGATTGGTCTGAAACGGCCGCGGATGCCAAGTCCGCCTACCGTCTGATAGACCGCGCTTTGCAGGATT
>DQCL01000108.1 GCA_003533975.1 Octadecabacter sp.
ATGATGCGCACGATGGAAAAACGCATCGCAGAAGGCGCGACGCGTTCCTAAAACGCAAAAAGCCCCGCCAATTCTGGCGGGGCTTTCTGTTTTCTAAGTCAGATGACTTACGCTACGGACCAACGCTCGGCCATACGTGCGTTGTCCATCTGCCAAAGGTTACCAACCGCGTCTGGGCTATGGATACGGTTGTTCACCGCCTGAACGTAGTTCGCAAACATTGGGATCAAAACACCACCTTCGTCACGCAGAATCTGCTGCATTTCGTAGTACTGTGTGCGACGCTTATCGCTGTCGAGTTCAGCCCGAGCCATCAAAAGAAGCTCTTGGAAGCGGGCGCTATCATCGCCGTCCCACTGGCTGTCGTTCCAAGGAACACCAGCTTCGTAAGCTGTCGCAAACATCCAGTCTTCGGTTGCGCGACCGGACCAGTAGCAAGCACAGAACGGTTTGTTCAGCCAAACGTTGGACCAATAGCCATCAGACGGTTCCTGCACCACGTTGATGTTGATGCCGCCCGCCGCAGCAGACGCTTGGAACAACTGACCGGCATCAACCGCACCTTCAAACGCTGCATTAGACGCAGAAAAATCGATGTCGATTGAATCAAGACCAGCCTGTTGGAGGTAGTACTTTGCCTGATCTGGATCGTACTCAAGTTGTTCCATCTCGGCATTGTAGTACTGATTCGCAGGTCCGATTGGCGTGTCATTACCCACGGCGCCGTGGCCAAGAAGGATCTTGTCGACCATTTCCTGACGGTTGATGCCGTACTTCAACGCCTTACGAACGTTAACGTCATTGAATGGCGCAACATCTGTAAGCATTGGCATTGTATACTGCTGGTTGCCTGTCACTTCTTGAATGCGAAGTGCTGGGTTTGCTTTCAGCAGTGCTTCGGTTTTGAAATCGATCCGGTTGATCGCATCAACCTGTCCCGTCATCAAAGCGTTCATACGCGCAGTATTATCGTTGATGGCGATGTACTCGATCTCGTCAAAGAAGCCCGCGCTGTCACCCTTGTAGTGATCTGCGTAACGGCTGGCCGTCATGCGCACACCTGGGTCAAACGAAGTAACTTGGTAGAGCCCGGTTCCGATACCGCTGGCGATCGCTTCTTCGATCTGGCCAGCAGGGTACATTAGGATGTGATAGTCAGACATCAAATATGGGAAGTCAGCGTTGCCAGCAGCCAGCACGAACTGAACTTGATGATCCGTGATCTTTGTCATCGTCTCGATGGCTTCAACGATTGGCTTTGCCGCAGACTTGGACTCTTCGCCAAGGTGCATCTGCAAGGATGCGAGTACATCGTCCGCACCGAAGGATTTACCATTATGGAACGTTACGCCCTGACGCAGGTTGAATGTCCATGTCTTAGCGTCAGCAGATGCTTCCCAGCTCTCCGCAAGCTCTCCCACAAGGGAACCGTCAGCTGAAACTTCTGTCAGGGAATCAAAAACAGAACCCTGCGCGGAAGCGATCATGAAGATGTCAGAGTGCGTACGGCTGTCCCAGCTATCGGACGTATTCGCCCCACCGAGACCGGCAGTCAGCTTACCACCACGTGTTTGCGCCCTAAGCGGCAAACCAGTCGCTGCGAGCACACCCGCCGCTACACCAGATTGCAGCAATCCACGTCTGCTAATTCCATACATATTATAGTTCTCCCTTAGGTTTTTCTTGTTCCTAGCGCTTACTCTACGCTGATTCGGTCACATTTTATCAACAGCAGCGTCACCAATGTTGTCGACGCCTCGTTCTTCCAACAAATTCGTCAGCCAATCAGGATCCATTTCCGGAACCGAACTCAGCAACAAATCTGTGTATGCGTGATGCGGAGGCGTAAACATGCTTGTCTTTTCGCCTTGCTCAATCACTTTGCCTTCTTTCATTACCACAACTTCGTCTGCGATGGATTTCACAGTCGCGAGATCATGTGTGATGAACATGTAGGAAAGGCCGAGATTGTCCTGCAAATCAGCTAGAAGACGCAAAATGCCTTCCGCGACCAATTGGTCCAACGCTGACGTAACTTCGTCGCAAATAATGAACTTCGGCTCCGCAGCGAGTGCACGAGCGATACCGATGCGTTGCTTTTGCCCGCCTGAAAGCTCGGACGGCAAACGGTTATAATACTGTGACGGTTCAAGTTCGATTTGATCGAGAAGCTCGTTCACGCGCTCACGGCGCTTCGCACCCTTAAGGCCACCATAGAACTGCACAGGACGCCCGATGATCTGGCCGATAGTTTTGCGCGGGTTTAATGCCGTGTCCGCCATTTGGTAGATCATCTGCGCTTGACGCAACTGGTCCTTTGTCCGCTTACGATAGTCAGCAGGCAGAACTTCGCCGTCAAACGCAATTTCACCCATGCGTGGTGGCAAAAGCCCAGTAATGCAGCGTGCTGCAGTAGACTTACCGGACCCGGATTCACCTACGACTGCAACTGTGCGGCCCGCATGAATATCAAAACTGACATCATGCAAGACATCCGTTTTGCCATAGGCGGCGGTGATACCACGTACAGAAACGACAGGAACAGATCCTTCAGGAACAGGCGGTTTTTCCGGCCTTTGGAATGCACGTACAGCCCAAAGCGACTTAGTATAGTCCTCTTTCGGGTCAGACAGCATGGTCCGCGTGTCTGCCTCTTCAACCTCATCGCCCCGCAAGAGCACTTTGATGTTGTCGGCCATCTGCGCCACAACCG
>DQCL01000333.1 GCA_003533975.1 Octadecabacter sp.
CTACCAACTTCGCGACACCACCCTATCGAGGTTGAGACCTCTTTGTTGTCAGGTGGTTCGTTGTTTTTCCCTGCTTTTCGGAGCCGCTTCGCAAGAGCGTTGTTCTGATGCCCATGGTTCTGGTTGCAAGAGGAAGAGCGCAGCGGCTCTTGCAACTAGGGTTCTGGGTAGCAGATCATAAGTGATAGAAGCAGGCGGTAAGCAGCGCGAAAAACTTCCCCCTGCTTTTTGGTGAGCGGAGCGAACCTTTAGGCCGACCGCCAAAGGCGGTCTTATGGGCCGTTGAGTATCCGCCGTAGGCGGATTCCTTTTATAGCTCGAAGCGGAGCGAAGAACCTATGTGTTTTAATTTGTGTTTTATATGTGTTTGCGGATTCTGGAAAGTGCGTAAGGCTTTGAAAATCCGTATTGAATCTAGGGTTTCTGATAATTTTGGTGTGTGATAGTGCGAATCTCGGTGTGTGATAGTGCGAATCTCGGTGTGTGATAGTGCGAATCCAAGCTGCGGGAAATCGGTGGGTAAAAGTGCGAAGATCGTTGACGCCAGTGTGTGATAGTGCGAATCTGTTTGGTGTGTGATAGTGCGAGACCATGAGCCAAGAACTAGAGAAAACAGACCGATCCCCTCTCCTGCCAGTCCGCCATCCTGAGCCGGATTTCTTTTTCTGTGATATCTTCGATGCCGCACCAAAATCAGACACCGCCTCGATGGAATACCCCCTGTTCACGCTTTCCACGAAACCGGACATGACACCGCGCGAATACCGCAAAGGCGATAGCTGGTTGAAAGTCTCCCCTTCCGATCTTGGTCTTGCCACAGTTCATGACAGAGACATTTTAATCTACTGCATCTCGCAGTGTATGGCGCGACTGAACAAAGGGCTACCTGTCCATAAAACGCTGCGGTTCAATGTCCACGACCTGCTGAAAACAACCAACCGTGCAACAAACAATCTGGGCTATGAGCGTTTCAAGGCTGCACTCAACCGCCTTCAATCAACTCGCATTGAAACGAACATAACTATGGGTGGCCGTGAGGAATGGGAAGTGTTCAGCTTTATCGACCGCGCCAAGGCCATCAAAGAAAGTCGTGATGGCAGGATGATGGCCTTGGAAATTACGCTCTCAGATTGGGTGTTCAACGCAATCAATGAAAAGAGCGGGGATATCCTGACAATATCACGCGAATATTTTCGGCTACGCAAACCATTGGAACGCCGTCTCTATGAGCTGGCGCGTAAGCATTGTGGGCAAAATCCTAAATGGGCGTTTCGTGTTGAAACATTGCACGAACGCATGGGGTCAACCTCAACGCTCAAAGAGTTCCGCCGTATGCTCAAAAGCATCATTGAAGCGAACCAAACTCACAACCACATCCCCGATTATACCTTTGAGTTAAAGGGCGATACGGTGATCATGCGCCCTCGCAGAGAATTCACTGACGTTTACTCTGAGCCAGAGCAACCGAACGCCATGGATAAGGTTATTTTGCGCGGGTCAGGTCATGAAACAGCCAAACGCTTTGCACAAGGTTGGTGCACTTACCATCTTGAGGGCGAATGGAGAGATTGGTTGGGGGGCAAAGGCACAATCCCAGAAAACCCAGAAGGGTCGTTCGTTGGTTTTGTGAAGTCCTATGTCAAAAAGAACGGCTCAGCGCGGTAAAGAAGTATACATCTATATGTGTATACACTTATACAATTGCATCTTTACCCTTTTTCCTAAACAGCAGATTCAAAGCTTCAGCCAAAAGCGCTTGGTTGGTTGTCCCCTCCTCCGCAGCAATCATGCGAAGCTGCTTTTGCACTTCTGGCGGAAAATGCCCTCCAATCAAAACAGTTTTATCACGAGTGGTTTTTTTGGTTTTCTTTGGTGTGGGCTTTGGCTCAACCTTCGGCGGCTCGTCTGTCACCCCATCAAGCGCTGCTTGCAATCGCGACATGGGTGCTCTCCTCCTCTAGCTGCATACGTGTATAGGCGTATAGCCCTGCAATTTCAGACGCGGCTAGACTTGAAGGTTCTGCCTCCTGTGCGGTCAACCCCTGCTGCTGCGCTCGTGCATAGGCTTTACGTTGATGAAGTTCGACGGGACACAACGCTATGCCAAGGGATTTCACACCTTCCCGCGCGTCGGCAACTTCCTGTCCAACGGGCGGCACAAAATTCAAAACCACCGCACAAGGCTGCTCAACTGACTTCATCAAATCGACGGTCTGTCGCATCGACCGAAAATCGAATACGTCGGCGCGGGTAGGGATCAACACAAAGTCGGATGGGCTGGCAGCATCCATGGCAATATCACGATGAACGGCAGGACAATCCAGAATGACAAGATCACATCCAGCCTCTTTCAAAGCCTCTAGCACATGCGGCAAGCGCACGGCCTTGATGTCTTTGACGGGCAGGGGATTGTCTTGCCGAACATCACCCCAAAAGCAGGCTGTAGCCTGATCATCGAGATCGAGGATAGCAACTTCTTTGCCGTCCTTCTGGGCAGCCACTGCAAGCGCGGTGGCAATGGTGGTTTTGCCTGCGCCGCCTTTCTGGGTAATAATCGAGAGAACTTTCATATTATACTTCTATAGCTGTATACACCTATAGGATACCCGAAGCTCAGACATTGGTCAATCACTGCTTTACAGTTATTCACAGAACCCGTCGCACGGTCTGGGCGCTAACCTTGAACAAGCTGGCTATCTCTCGCAGCGGGCGGCGTTCTTCGTCGCGCATGCGGATCACTTCGGCTTTCTGATCGGGCGATAGGGCAGGGGGGCGACCACCAATACGGCCACGCTTGCGGGCTGCGGCCAAACCTTCGCGGGTACGCTCTGCGATCCTGCGGCGTTCAAAATGGGCGATGGATGCGAAGACATGAAAAATCAACTCGCCTGCGGGTGTGGTGGTGTCGATGTCTTCGGCCAATGATCTAAAACCTGCGCCGCGTTCTTTGATATTTTCCACAATGTCGAGAAGATCACGCAGGGAACGGGCAAGGCGGTCGTATTTGGTCACAACCACGACATCACCATCGCGGAGCTGGTCGAGCAAACGTACCAGCTCTGGCCGCTTGGCCTTTGCGCCGCTTACCGACTCTGAAAATATACGCTCCGCGCTCGCTTCATTCAGCGAGTCAATCTGGGCGTGCAGGTTCTGTTCTGCGGTCGAAACGCGGGCATATCCGATAATCATGCCCCATGATGCCAAAAACCTTCCAAAACTCAAAGTGTTTTGTCATAGTTTTTTGGTACGCTTAACTGATTGATTTTGCATGAGTAGGATAGGGGGTGACAAAAACGACCGTTTTAGAACAAACTCTATGCTAATTTTCCTCTTTGGCCTATCATCCCTCCAGTTAGCTGCTTTTTTTGGGGGGGATTTTTTATGTCAGACGATTATGCCGGAGACA
>DQCL01000184.1 GCA_003533975.1 Octadecabacter sp.
CCCGCATCTGAATGCCGAGATCGACGCGGTCACGATATATAGTTTAGGCGACCTTGAAGGGTTCATTGCCAAAGCTGAACGGGCGACCTACCAGATTGACCCGAACTCGACACCGCAGGCGGTTCTGTCGTTGCTAGAAGCGCGCAAAGCCGAAAACGTGAGCCTTAAGATCGAAGAGGGCCCCGACCCCTGCATCCTGCCCAAGGCCCGCAAGAACGCTGTTGAAATCGCCGGCACACGCGAGGCGCATTTACGTGATGGTGCGGCTATGGTCAGGTTTTTGGCGTGGTTGGACGAAGAAGCCCCGAAGGGTGGGCTGACAGAGATTGACGTCGTGACCAAGCTGGAAGGGTTTCGGCGTGATACCAATGCCCTTCAGGACATCTCGTTCGAGACAATCAGCGGCGCGGGGCCCAACGGGGCCATTGTGCACTATCGCGTGGACGAGAACACCAATCGCGCAGTCAAATTGGGTGAGTTGTTGTTGGTCGATTCCGGCGGGCAGTATCTGGACGGCACAACCGATATCACGCGCACCGTTCCCGTTGGCGAAGTTGGCGCGGAGGAAAAAACCTGTTTCACCCGCGTGTTGCAAGGCATGATTGCCATCAGCCGGGTGCGGTTTCCGAATGGTGTTGCTGGCTCTGATCTGGATGCTCTCGCGCGGTATCCGCTTTGGCTAGCAGGGCAAGATTATGACCACGGAACGGGCCACGGCGTTGGATCTTACCTGTCGGTACACGAGGGGCCACAGGGCTTATCCCGACGGGCAAAAACACCGCTTGAAGTTGGAATGATCCTGTCCAACGAGCCTGGGTATTACCGTGAGGGTGCGTTCGGCATTCGCATTGAAAACCTGATTGTTGTTCGCAATGCTGAAACGATTTCCGGCGGCGATGCGCGCGACATGCTGGATTTCGAAACCTTGACTTATGTCCCGCTAGATCGCCGCTTGATTGATGCGACACTTTTGTCGGGTGACGAACGCGCATGGATTGATCATTATCATTCTGATACATTGCAAAAAATTGGCCCACGTGTAGACGGATCGGCGCTGGATTGGCTCAAAGCCGCCTGCGCGCCGCTTTAGTCTCAACACGGCGACACAGATCGAACGGGCCAGTATCCCTGATCATGAAGATCACGGAAAAACTGCCTTTTGGGGGGACGAAACGAATGTCTGATCATATCAAAATAAAAGCCGCGTCAGGGACTTGGGTTGTACGTGCCGCGGGCGCTGTTCTAGGTGAAAGCAATGATGCCTTGGAACTTACAGAAGGGGCCTTTCCAGAGGTCATTTACTTCCCGCGCAAAGATATCTCGATGGCATTTTTTGACAAATCCGAAACGACATCGAGCTGCCCGCATAAGGGCGTTGCGACCTATTATGATCTGGTCGCTAAAAGCGGCACTTTTGCGGATGCAGCTTGGTCGTATGAAACGCCAAACGATGATGTCTCCCAGATTGCGGAATACCTCGCATTTGACCCAACCAAGGTTGCCGTCGAGCGCATTTAAGAGTGTTCTTCGGCAGCGGTTGCAGCCAAAGCGCGGTTGAGCGCGCGCAAAGCATCCACTTGAAACAGCGCACCGCGTAACTCAGGAGGGCCATCGCCATTGGCGGGCGCAACGACTGGAATAAAGTTTGACCCCGTGGCCTCAAGGATGGGCATTGCTTGGTCGAGCGTCTTTTCCTCAAACACGTAAGTCCCTTCTAAGATGAGCGTCGCACAGGTTTCATGGTCAGCCGCTTTGGGATGATCCACCCCGCGCATCACACTGGCGACCTCAAATGTACCAAGCAAATAGGCCTGTGGCCCCGCCGCTAAGTGCACATCACGGCGTTCAAGTTGTGTCAGGAAGAAGCTGCGATGCACGAGTTTAGACGCCAAAGCCGAGGACAGTGAAACCGACACCATCACCGCTATACCTGTTTGCCAATCACCAGTGAGTTCAAACACAATCAGCGTCGTAGAGATCGGGGCGCCTAAGACCGCCGCTGTGACAGCCCCCATGCCGGCGAGTGCGTAAAGCGTCCCCTCCCCTGACACGTCCGGAAAGATGCCCGTGGCGACAATGCCAAACGCCAAACCCGTTAATGCGCCAACCATCAAAGACGGCGAAAACACCCCGCCGCCCATGCGACCTGCCATTGTGATGGCAACGGCGACGATCTTGATAAATACAAACACCACAGCCTCATGCATCAGCAAGCGACCTGTGAGCGCGTCCGATGTGGTTTCGTATCCAACGCCGATAATATGCGGATAATAGATCGCCAAGGCACCAAGCAGAGTACCTGCAATCAACGGGCGCAGATAACGTGGCAAGCCAATCCGCGCCTGCAGGTTTGACCCGAAACTGTCTACCCAAAAGATTGACCGCATCAGCACAACGGCAACCAAACCACACAGTAACCCCAGGATCAGGAATGCGGGGAGCTCGATGTAAAAGGCCAACACGTTCTGGTTGGGAATTAGAAACTCGGTGACATCACCGTAAACCAGCCGGTTGATAACCGTGCCTGCAACGGATGCAATAACAATGGGGGCAAAGGCATGTACCGCAAAATGGCGCAGCACCACTTCGAGGGC
>DQCL01000194.1 GCA_003533975.1 Octadecabacter sp.
CCGTGGGATCAGCAGTGGTCGCTGCGGATGCAACAAATCCTCGCGTTTGAAACAGACCTGTTGGAGTACGATGACCTGTTTGAAGGTAACCCTGCGGTCGAACGCAAAGTTGCGGCTTTGAAAAAGGGTGCGATGGCGGAATTGTCCCAGATCAACGGCATGGGCGATGCGCAAGAAAAGATTGAATACATGAAGGGGCGGTTGGTTGAATCCAACGCCGCGCGTATTGCCGGCATTGAAAGTGGCGACACAACGGTCATTGGCGTCAACAAATTCCAAAATGGCGAGCCTTCGCCGCTGACGGCAGGCGACGATGCAATCATGGTGTCCGACCCAGCTGCCGAGGCTGACCAGCTGGCGCGCCTAAACGCATGGAAAGCAGACCGTGACAGCGATGCGGTTGCAAACGCGCTTACCGATCTGCGGGCCGCGGCGCTTGATGGCACCAACATCATGATCCCGTCCGTTGCCGCAGCGAAAGCAGGCGTGACGACTGGCGAATGGGCCGAAGTCATCCGCCAAGTATTTGGGCAGTACCGTGGCCCGACAGGTGTTTCCCAAAACCCGTCAAACCGCACCGAAGGACTGGATGACATTCGTGATCGCGTTTCTGCGGTAAGCTCAAAACTGGGTCGCAAACTGAAATTCCTGATGGGCAAACCGGGCCTTGATGGGCATTCCAACGGCGCCGAACAAATCGCGGCCCGCGCACGCGATTGCGGAATGGACATTACCTACGAAGGTATCCGCCTAACCCCTGATGAGATCATCGAGGCCGCGATCCGTGATGATGTTCACGTTGTCGGCCTGTCTATTCTTTCCGGTTCACATATTCCGCTGATTTCGGAATTGATGGAAAAGATGAAGGCCCAAGGGCTATCACATATTCCGGTCGTCGTTGGCGGTATTATCCCAGACGAAGACGCGGACCACCTGTCCGACATGGGTGTCGCGCGGGTCTACACGCCGAAAGACTTCGAACTGAACCGTATCATGGATGATATCGTTGATTTGGCAGACCCATCGGATGTCGCAGCCGAATAAGCCAGACAAGTGCATGGCGATTTAATTATTCGCCCAGTTTGATAACCAGTTCGTCGTAGCTATAGCTCTGCTCGATGATGCCGCTGTCGCCAGCGATAAAGCTGGGGTCGGATGGAAGGCAACCGATCCCGCACACTTGCCGCGTGGTCATATCATCGGTGTCTATATACCAAAGGCGCCCGCCCGGTGTGGCGACCCAACCATCAATACCCTCATCTTCATCGCCTTCCATGTCCGAACCGCTTGGCAGTTCGCTGGAATAGTCCGGCGAAAACGCAGCGTGCGTATGATAGGATGTGGTGATGACTTGGATATTGACCGGATCGTCCGCAAGGCAGCTGTCGCTATCGCCCGGCGTCGGTTCTGAAAACGTTAAACTGCCTTCATCGTCGAGCCCGATGTAGCCGCAATGTTCCCTATTTTCAGCAATGGATCGCGGATTAAGATCAGCGAAAATCTCTCTCACTAATGCCAATTCCTCAGCGCTTTGGGCCGTCACCGCAACAGGTGCAAACAAGGGCGTCAAGGCAACAACAAGCTTCGCAAATCTTAACATACAACATCCAATCTGTTTCAAAGCCAGAGTGCTGCGAAGTGCGGCGGCATTCAAGTGGAGATCACCGCCGCGAATTCATTAAAGCCCGAGCGAACGGCGACCGAATATGAACTGCCACTGTGTGCCGTCCTGCATGGTGATTTGCCCACCACCTTCAAGCGCGGTTTGATACGTCGCAGTACCAATTCCGGTAAGCCCATTCGTACAGGTCACGGGGAAGGTCGTGGTGGTCCCCATCGTGCCAGGGCTATAGCGCCCCTGACAGGTGTTTGGCCCGTTACTGACCTGAAACCAGCCGCCCTCAAACAAGGTTGCGGTGGCCGTACCGCGGTAAACCGTGTTGCTTGGGCCAACGACTGCAACCGGATGCGTAACAACATCACAGGCAGCCAACCCACCGCACAACGCGAGAATGCCAATTGATTTATAGAACATGTGAGGTCCTTTCATGTTTAACCTGCACACAATATTGAACATCGTTCACGAATATCGCCAGTCAGGTTTTCCAGACCCGCCCCGGCCCCTTGAACCTGCCAGTACACAGGCCTAGCATTGGGCAAACTCCACATAGAAAGCTTTTCACATGACCATCCATATTGGCGCCAACAAAGACGATATCGCTGACGTAGTTTTGATGCCCGGCGATCCCTACCGTGCAAAATGGGCGGCGGAAACGTTTCTGACAGGTGCCAAATGCGTTCACGAAGTGCGCGGTATGTTTGGCTTCACCGGCGAATGGAACGGCAATCGCGTCACGATCCAAGGGTCAGGCATGGGGATGCCATCCATGTCGATCTACGCCAACGAACTTATCCGCGATTTTGATGTTCAGACCCTTATTCGCATTGGGTCCTGTGGCGGAATGCAGGACCACGTCAACGTACGGGATGTCATTTTGGCGATGACGGCCTGCACGGTCGCCACCCCCAGTTCCACTATCTTCAAAGAACTGAACTACGCACCGGTGGCGGACTTTGACCTGTTGCACAAAGCCTACCATGCAGCGGAAGGCATGGATGTCGGCGTCCATGTCGGCAGCATCTATTCGTCAGACACATTCTATGACGAACGGCCCGATCTGAACAAAGAAATGCAGCGCCACGGTATTTTGGGCGTCGAGATGGAAGCAGCAGAGCTTTACACTCTCGCCGCCCGTTATGGCCGCCGTGCACTTGGCGTCATGACAGTTTCAGACCACTTGCTCACCGGCGAAGCGCTGCCGTCAGATCAACGGGAACGCAGCTTTGGTGATATGATCGAAATCGCGCTGAAAGCCGCGTTTACCTAAACCCCGTGCGAGCGGTCATAGGCGTTTGGCGCCGGTGGCTCCCATCCCTGCAATGCGCCCTCAACGGGTGCGCGTACCGACATATGCAGCGGATGGCACGGCGCCACATCACTGGTGTGTTCTGCCCCGCAATCCCCACCGGGGCAGGCGCTAAGCACCGCAAGCAAGTCAATTTCCGCGAAGAATTCAATATAATCGCCGGGGCGCACCGGTGACGCCTTCATAAAGTACTGGCCCGTGTCACGGGTGAAACCGGTGCACATAAAGACGTTCAAAACATCATGGATGTGCGGCTCGGCCTCTTGCACCGAAACACCAAGGTGATCTGCCAACGCGCGCGTCAAGTTGGAATGACAGCAATGGTGATAGTCAGCCCCCTGCAGCAACCGTCCGGTGTAAGGATCACACCGCGTTCCGATCACATCGTGAACAGAGCCGCCAAAATCATCAATACCGTACCAATCCAACGTGTCCTTCACGATCGTCGCTATCGGGCGTAAATGCGGAAAACACGACCAAAGCCGCTCCCCCGTGCTGACATGAGTACCATGCAACGCGCGGGTTTTTCCCGAATAGAACCGCTCTGATAGATCCCGCGCGTTAAATAGGTTCAGGTCTCCGACCTGTGCCCCTTCAACCGAGGTAATGCGCAGAAACGACCCCGCCGGAACCTCAATACATGCCGCTTCACGAGGCTTTGCTGTGGCCTCGCCCGTAACAACAGCACCCTCGGCCGCACCTTGATAGAGCGCCAAATCGGGCTGCGGTAAATCCGTAACCGGATAACATATCACGGGCTCCACTGCCCGCCGTTTACCCGCATCTTTCGGCTCTGCCATAACGCCCCCTTTTGTCTCTGCTTCTAAATATCCCAGCTTCGTTGAATTTTCCCAACGGAAAACTTCAACTTTGAGGCACCCAGCACAAACAAAAAGCGACGCCCCCAAGGGAAGCGTCGCTTTTCAAACTACAGATTCAAAAACGCGCGGTAGCGCACATTTCTTTCAGATCAAACAGTCCGTTCGATCATCATCTTTTTAACATGTGCAATCGCCGCCGCAGGGTTCAGACCCTTCGGGCAGGTCTTGGCGCAGTTCATGATGGT
>DQCL01000234.1 GCA_003533975.1 Octadecabacter sp.
AAATATCCCGGGGGAGTCCGCAGGACGGGGGCTGGCCCCCTCTTTCTTTCTTGCGCACCGTAGGTGCGCCCCCGCCCGCCGCAGGCGTAACCTTAGACGATCTTGATGTTCGCCTTTTCGATGTCTTTCATGAACGCGGCCAAGCCATTGTCCGTTAGCACGTGGTTCGCCATCGCCTTGATCACGTTCGGTGGTGCGGTGCAGACGTCCGCGCCAATTTTCGCGCATTCGGACATGTGGTTTGCGTTGCGGATCGACGCTGCGAGGATCTGCGTATCAAACCCGTAGTTGTCATAGATCGTGCGGATGTCTTCGATCAACTCAAGGCCATCAAGGTTGATATCGTCTAAACGACCAATGAATGGGGAAATGAATGTGGCACCGGCTTTGGCGGCCAGCAGCGCTTGGTTGGCACTAAAGCAAAGCGTGACGTTAACCATGGTGCCTTCGCCAGACAAAACTTTACAGGCCTTCAAACCATCCCAAGTCAGCGGCACTTTCACCGTGATATTGTCCGCGATTTTTGCGAGCTTGCGGCCTTCCGCGATCATGCCATCCGCATCAAGCGAGACGACCTCGGCAGAGACCGGACCATCGACCAGCTCACAGATTTCTTTGGTGACTTCCAGAATATCACGGCCGGATTTGGCGATGATGGACGGGTTTGTTGTGACACCGTCAACCATGCCAAGGTCGTTCAGTTCTGCAATGGCGGCGACGTCTGCGGTATCTACGAAGAATTTCATGGGGCTGCGCTCCGGCTTATGTTGGGTGATAGGAATCTGCCTTCCCAATAGCGCAATCCACTTCGTTCGGGAAGGGGCGGTTGATTGCCCGTTGCGGCGGGTGTCTAATGCCATTTCGGGCGGCGGCTGGAGATTCTCATGGACCTATCAATCTGGATGACATTTGTGGCGGCAACGGTGGTGTTGTTGATCATCCCCGGTCCGACAATTGTGCTGGTTCTGACCTACGCGCTCACGCAAGGGCGGCGCGTAGCGATTGCATCTGCCGCGGGTGTGGCGCTGGGCGATTTCATCGCGATGACCACCTCCTTGGTGGGACTTGGTGCGCTTGTTCTGGCGTCTGCCACGGCGTTTACCGCGCTTAAGTGGGTTGGGGCGATCTATCTGGTGTGGATGGGCATTGGTATGATCCGCAGCGCGGGCGGTGCGACATTGGGCAAGATTGAGGGTGCGCCGCAATTGAGTGCGGGGGCCGTGTTTCGCAACGCTTGCGTCGTGACCGCGCTAAACCCCAAGAGCATTGTGTTTTTCATCGCCTTTGTGCCGCAGTTCATCAACACGCAGGCGGCGTTGGCGCCGCAGTTTTCGATTCTGATCGTGACGTTTGTCGGTCTCGCTGCCGTGAACGTCTTGATCTATGCGCTGCTGGCGGACCGGCTGCGCACGACCATCCGTCAGCCCGCCGTGCTTGGCTGGATGACCCGCATTGGTGGTGGCGTTTTGATTGGCATGGGCGTGCTGACGGCGACATTGCGTAAGGCCGCTGCATGAATCAGGCGTTTTTCCACGAGGGCGAGTTGGTCGGCGTTTTGACAACGCAACCGCTGAACCGCGTGTTGGATTACAAAGCGCCAGAGGGCGGGTGCCATTTGGGGGCCTTTGTTGAGGTTCCGCTTGGCCCGCGCAAAGTGTTGGGCGTGGTCTGGGGCAACGGTAAGGGTGATTGGGATATCAAGAAGGTGCGCTCGGTTATTCGTGTGCTGGACGTGGCCCCAATGGCCGATGAGATGCGTCAATTTCTGCAAAAGGCTGCTGATTATACACTGACGCCGATGAACGCGATGCTGCGCCTTGCGACCCGTGCACCGGGGCTGGGGGATGCGCCGTCAATGCGCAAGGTCTACCGTTTGGGCAGTGTTGAACCGGACCGGATGACCGAAGCGCGGACCAAAGTGTTGGATGTGTTGCGCGAGTACGGCGGGCTGGCGTTTACCTTGAAAGAAGTCGCGGACACGGCAGGGGTTACGCCGTCTGTGGTAAAAGGGTTGGTAAAGCTGGGCGCGGTGTCCGAAGAAGACAGCCCGCGCGATCTGCCCTATCCGCGGTTGGACCCTGATTATGGCAGCAAGGACCTGACCGAAGACCAGACCGCGGGTGCAAAGGTGCTGCGCGAGGCTGTGCGGTCAGGGACCTATGGCACGACCTTGCTGAAGGGGGTGACGGGGTCGGGTAAGACCGAAGTGTACCTAGAGGCCGTGGCGGAATGTTTGCGTGCGGGGCGGCAGGCCTTGGTGCTGTTGCCAGAGATCGCGTTGACGTCTGAATTCATCACACGGGTCGAGGCACGGTTCGGGATGAAGCCGGCGGAATGGCATTCTGGCGTGACTATGACAGAGCGCCGCCGCTGTTGGCGTATGGTCGGACAGGGGGATGCGCAGTTGATTGTGGGCGCTCGTTCGGCGCTGTTTTTGCCCTACCGCGATCTGGGATTGATCGTCGTCGATGAGGAACATGACACGTCTTACAAACAGGAAGACGGGGTTCTTTATAATGCCCGCGATATGACGGTTCTGCGGGCGTCGCTTAATTCGGCGCAGGTTGTTTTGGCGAGTGCCACGCCGAGCTTGGAAAGCTGGGCGAATGTCGAGGCAGGCAAGTACGCGCGGGTGACGCTCACCTCGCGATATGGCGACGCGGTGCTGCCGAAGATGTCCGCGATTGACATGCGGGTTGAGGATTTGCCGGGGGGGCGGTGGGTTTCACCTACTTTGCAAAAAATGGTGCAGACGCGGTTGGAGAAGGGCGAGCAGTCGTTACTGTTCCTGAACCGACGCGGTTATGCACCTGTTACGATTTGTCGGGCCTGCGGACACCAGATTGGCTGTGATGACTGTGATGCAACGATGGTCGAGCACCGCTTCCTCAAGCGCCTCATGTGCCACCAGTGCGGTGAAACGAAACCGATGCCGACCGTGTGCCCGAGCTGTGAAGCGGAGGACCGTTTGGCCCCTGTTGGCCCCGGTGTGGAGCGTATGGCGGAAGAAGCGCAGGCGTTGTTTCCTGATGCCAAGATCGCCGTGTTGAGTTCGGATTTGTACGGGTCCGCGCGGGCGTTGAAAGAACATATAGAGAGCATCGCCCGCGGTGAGGCAGATGTGATTGTCGGCACGCAATTGGTGGCTAAGGGGCACAATTTCCCCAAGTTGACGCTTGTGGGTGTGATTGATGCCGACCTTGGGTTGCAAGGGTCTGACCTGCGGGCAGCTGAACGTACCTTTCAACTGATGCGTCAGGTCGCGGGCCGTGCCGGGCGGGCCGAGATTACCGGAGAGGCCGTGTTGCAGACGTTTCAGCCGGAACATCCGGTTATTCGTGCGATTTTAGGGGGCGATGAAGAGGCCTTCTGGGCGGCCGAAGCAGGCGAGCGCCGCGCGGCGGGTGTGCCACCTTATGGGCGCATGGCGGGGATCGTGTTGAGTTCGACCAACGTGCAAGAGGTGTTTGACCTGGGCACCGAGATGGCGCGGATGGATGGGCCGTTGCGCAAGATTGGCGCCCAAGTGTTCGGCCCCGCGCCCGCGCCGATTGCGCGGATACGCGGGCGGCACCGTGTGCGCCTGTTGGTGAAGGCAGAAAAATCGGCACCGTTGCAAAAGGCGCTGGCGGCTTGGGCCGGGCAATTCAAGCTGCGCGGTGAGTTGCGCATGGCGATCGATATTGACCCTCAAAGCTTTTACTGAGTTTGCTTTTTGAAGGCGGAGTTCGCCTGCGGCGAGCGGGGAAGAGGGGGACCAGTCCCCCATCGGGCAAGCCCGATTCCCCCTGGGATATTTATATGACAAAGACAA
>DQCL01000077.1:0-8544 GCA_003533975.1 Octadecabacter sp.
TCAGGGGACGGAATACGTGCGCCGCCAAACATAACAATGGTCGAACTGATCCCTTGTTCATCCAACATCAGCTGCGGCTTCAACAGCTCCAACTGCAACCGCACGGGGCGCAATTCGTCACGACACAGGAAATCCGGGTCCGCAAAGGCCAGCGCATAGGCAGGTGAGCGCGTTTGCGGCGTATCAGGGACTTCAACGGCTTCTTTGCGATCCTGTGAGCTGTCACGCAGCGGGTGACGGCGTGTGTGGTCTTTCATCTCAAATTGCTCCTTGTTGGGCTTTGCATTTTAGTGGCAGGTTGACTGTGGTTTGTCCAATGACAGGAAATGCAAATGCCCGTTACAATCGCCGATATTGATGACGCAGCGGCACGGATCGCTGAGTATGTTCACGTCACCCCTGTAATGCGGTCAAATGCTTTTGGCCTGCCGCTCCAGTTTAAGCTTGAGCATACTCAAGTGACTGGATCGTTTAAGGCGCGAGGGGCGTTCAATTCCGTGCTAACCGCAGATCTGCCACCTGCCGGTATTGTCGCGGCCTCTGGGGGCAATCATGGTGCGGCTGTCGCCCATGCCGCGACTTCCTTAGGTCACGATGCGCACATCTACGTGCCTGAGTTTGCCGGCCCCGCCAAGATCGACGTGATCCGGCAGACGGGGGCGAACCTACATGTCGTCGAAGGTGCCTACGCAGATGCGGCAGCGGCTGCGAAGGCGCATCAAGAACGAACAGGTGCGATTGATATTCACCCGTTTGATGCACCAGCCACGCTTGCGGGGCAGGGAACCTGTTTCAAAGAATGGGACGCACAGGGCTGTGATGCAGATACAATCATCATCGCCATCGGAGGTGGCGGGCTAATTGGCGGCGCGATGTCATGGTTCAAGGGGCGCAACATTATCGGTGTCGAATCCGAGACAACCAATTCAATGCATGCAGCGCTGCAGCACGGCCCTGAAACGGATATCGAGGTCTCGGGTATTTGTGCAAATGCGCTGGGCGCGAAACGTATCGGGCGGCTGGCCTATGACCTTGCAAAAAAGAACGACTTGCAAACGTTGCTGCTTACAGATGAAGCGATCGCCAACGCGCAGAAGCTGCTTTGGCAAAACCTGCGCCAATTGGTCGAACCTGCAGGTGCTGCGGCTTTGGCCGCGATCACGTCTGGCGCCTACAAGCCCTCTAAAAATGAAAAGGTCGCCGTTCTGCTATGTGGCGCTAATCCAGCGCCAATCCCGATTTGATTGCCCAAACCCGCATAGCGGGGTATGTGGCGTTCAAACGCGAAACACGCGCAGTGAAAACATAGGGGGCCACCATGTCCAACGCACAACTTGAAACCGCAATCGAAGCCGCGTGGGACGCCCGCGACACCATCGACACAAACACGCAAGGCGAGACCCGCGACGCCATCCAAGACACGCTAAACGCATTGGATTCCGGCAAACTGCGCGTCGCCGAAAAGCTGGAAAATGGCGACTGGCACGTGAACCAGTGGGCGAAAAAGGCTGTGCTGCTGTCTTTCCGTCTCAATGACATGGAAATGATCGAAGGGTCCAATGGCGGGTCCAGCTGGTGGGATAAAGTACCGTCAAAATGGCAGGGCTGGGGCGACAACGAATGGAAAGCCGCCGGTTTCCGCGCGGTTCCTGGCTCTATCGTGCGCCGTTCTGCCTACATCGCACCGGGCGTGGTCCTGATGCCGTCGTTCGTCAATATTGGCGCCTACGTCGATGAAGGGTCTATGGTTGATGGCTGGGCCACAGTCGGGTCTTGTGCACAGATCGGCAAGAACGTTCACCTGTCCGGCGGCGTTGGCATCGGCGGTGTTCTTGAACCCATGCAGGCTGGCCCAACGATCATCGAAGACAACTGTTTCATCGGCGCACGTTCCGAAGTCGTCGAAGGCTGCATTATCCGCGAAGGCTCCGTGCTGGGCATGGGTGTCTTCATCGGCCAGTCCACCAAGATCGTGAACCGTGAAACCGGCGAGGTCTTCTACGGCGAAGTGCCACCTTATTCCGTCGTCGTTGCAGGCTCTATGCCGTCCAAGAACGACATCAACCTGTACTGCGCGGTCATCGTGAAAACGGTTGATGAAAAGACCCGTTCAAAGACTGGCATCAACGATCTGTTGCGCGACTAATGCTCCTGTCTCGGATGCTCGCCAAATCCCGCATCGCGCGCGGTGAGCGTCCGTCATGGGCCGCAGCTTGGGCACCAGTTGCCTTTGACGCGGCCTGCTTGGTTTTCGCGTTTGTGATCTTGTATCGTCCGTTTCAATCGCTGACGGAAACGTTGAATTTCCCCGTTTGGGCCACGGTCACGGCCCTGCTTGCTCTAGGGTTTATCCCGATCCAAGCTGTCTTAATCTTCTCTTCGCTCTGGGCCTCAAAATCCCGCTGGATCGATAAGGAACCGTCCGAATGACCGATAAAAAAGCCGATAAAAAGCCAAAGAAACCGTCCCGTCAGCAGGTCTATACCTTGCTGGTTGAAATCGGTCGTAAAGACGGTGACGGGCTCCCCAAGGACAGCACCGGTGCCGCGTTGATGATCTACGCGAGCGGTATCGACGAGGCCGAAGCCGTGCGCGAAACCGTGGCGATCCTGAAACAGGCTGACACAGCACCGTTGGACGTTTCAGGTTACGGCACGCTTGATGAACGCCTAGCGGAAGGCCACGATATTCCTGACGAAGAACGTGCACTGATGCAGCGGGCTTTGGACGAAAACAGCGTTATCGTCGCCCAGATGACCCCGTTTTTTGAAGGCGATGACGCCACCAAACATTAGCCGATCGTCGCCCCCGTAAGGGTGAGCGCTTCGTAGCCCTGCAACACAGGTGCAGCCAAACCAACGCGCTGCGGGCGAAGTTCGGGCGCTATGTCTGCTAATACTGACCATTTCGTCATGGCAGGCGCGTTTAGAACCGCTGAACCATCAAAGCTTTCGACTAGGGCGCCGTTGACGACCATGATTCCATGGGTTTCAAGCAAAATTTGATGATAGGTCATGACGTCTGGCATTGGTTGTGCAGGGCCAGCACAATTGCGGACTTCAAGGTGGCGCACCGCCGTGGAAACCCGTTCTTCACCAAATAGGTATTCGACTTCTGAACCTGCAAGACAGACACGTTGATCACGAGACGTCACAAGGTCATCCCATAGTCCCATATAAGGCTGGCGTAGTATCATCGGTGCGAAACGGCCCAATGCTGGAACCGTTGTGCAGCCAGACCATAGAACGCGAACGGACCTTCCGCCTTGTGTAACCACAAAGTCGCCAGGGACGATGTCGCGCAGGATTTTTGGCCCATCAGGCGTGTCGATAGCTGCAGAACCGGACAATCCGGGGATAGGACCAAGCGGGCATGGCGCGTCAGCGATCGCCGCGAATGCCACACTTGTGTCGATCATGTTACCACCAGTGTCGGTGATAATTCTCTGAGCATCGCGCGTGGACAGTGGGAAGGGGGATATCACTTCAGTCTGCCAAAGCCGCCCGTGGTCAGGAACATAAACGCTCAGGCGGCCGTGTCGTGCGGGTGCGTCCCAGGTGTACGTTATATGTGCGGTCTGGACGTCGCTTCCTAGCGTCGTCTTGAGCGCGGTCGCCAAATGCCGCGCGCCTTGGCGCATCATTAACCGAACGGTGCCATCAGGCTCCAAACACACAGTCAACCCTGAGGGCCAAGGATCAAGCGCACCGAAGCGCAATAGGTTTACCGGATGCATTTGCGGGCGCACCGAAACTTCCAGCATCAAGCTCCCGCGTGCCAACAGATCAGCCCCAACCGAAACAGACCCTTGCGCACAGCCCAGTCCGGCGGGGTTAAATACCCCATGTTCCTGCGTCCGCGTTCCGATCCATTTCAATGTCATGAGTGTTATGCCACGCGTTTTCTGAGGGCTTCGGCCTCGTAGCGTTTCAACATTGGCCGCGCGGCAGGTCCGTACCCTTCACCCGTCGCCAAATCCAGTTCTGGGAAAATCGTACAAATCTCTTCAACGATTTCGGCCTCAAAAGACTTGGTCGTTTGTGGTCCTGGCAGGAAGCTTTCAGTGGCTAGACCTTCAGAATAGATCACTTGGTGTTGGTCAAACATCAGGTGGACGTACTCCACGTCTCCACCTTCAACAGCGCGTATGCTGCGATCATTAACCAAGTCTTTGGCGGCAATAAGAACTTCAGTGTTACCGAACATCAGCTCCGCCAAGGCGTCCTTCACCATGACACGGTGCAACGGGGAAACCATCAACTCACCGTGCTCACCCAACGCATTTGCGCGGATGCGGATCGGGGCCATCTTGCCGATTGCGGGCATTGCGCGACGACCAATCCAACGCAACGGTTGCGGGCCATCGTCGCGGGTCATGACCATATCACCAGCTGTCAGACCTTCAACCGCGCGAGGGCCATCAACCGTGTCGATCATCGTACCCGCAACAAAGCAGGGGATCGTTTCAACCGTGACAAAACCAACATCGGTTCCCAGAACGTTTCCGCTGCCATCCGTGGCTTCGATTTCATAGGCAAAGCTGGTTGTTTCGAAATCACTGTCTGTTGTGATGTCGAATGTTCCATCCGCGAGCAGCTTAACTGTCTGACCCGTTGGCAGTGTGATCGTTTGCCCAGCGACAACAGGATTGCCGTTGATATGTGTGACTGTCAGCGAGCCAGTCGTGTTGTTGATGTCGTTATCCAACACATCAACGTTCTTGGTAACACTGTCTTGCATCGTCACTTGGTCATCCAGTGCAACAATACTTGTCTGCATAGAATTTGCGGCGATCAGAAGGTTGGAATCGTAGCTGCTATCCGAAACATCAGCGATGCCAATCTTGATCGTGTTTGTCGTCCCGACATTTACAGGAATTGTCAGCGTCATCGTAACGGTAAAGCCGTCCATCTCAGTGTTGAACTGGTCAGATGTGTTATCGTTGTACAGGTTGATGTTGTTGGACTGGTTGATCGCCTCTAAGGGCGTGCCGCCGTTGGCAACCGAAAGTGGAACGTGCGTGCCGTTGATCCAGACACCCACAGCATCGTTGTAAACAGAGTTTGTATACTCTGGATATTCCTCTGAACCGAAAACGAACTGCATCGTCATCACGGAATCTGTCGGGATGAAATCCACAACCATAAAGGATGCATCGTACGTGCTCGTACCTGCGATTGCATTGAAATCAGCGTCGTTGTTGTCGCCGCCCGTATTTCTCGACGTATTCGTGTTTAGGTTCGATTGACTCGAATTGTTAGTGAAACGGTTTGCCTGACCTGTCGACAAGATTACGCCCGTGTCACCGGGAGTAACGTTACCCGCAACTGCATCACCGTTCGAGTAAATAGCTGATGAATAATTGGAACCAGAATAACTGGCACCCGTGACGGTAACGCCATTGCCAAAGATAGAATTGGCCATCTGCATCGCAGTAGCATTGGTGTCGTATGTTAACTCTACGCCTGCAACCATCGTTCCCACCTTTTCCCCTGGTGAGACAAGCCAGACGGACTTCACACGAAAAAATCGGTGAAATACCTATATCTAGTGGTCGACGTTGCGACCTATGGACCATGTTGGGTCCGCTCGATGTCTGCCCTGCCTCGGGTCTATATTATTGTGTTAAGCATATGTTAACGGCTGGATTTTTTGGTGGCTTTTTAGGCTCTTACGTTCACGTAACGCAAAGTATGTGTCGCTAGGGTCACAGGCTCTGCACGACTCGAATTCGCGGGGCAAGGTTTGCATCACCGCCAAATCCTCGGTAACGCAGGGCAACAAGGAGAGTTCTATGCCCGTCGATCCGATTGTTTTAACCGCCGATCTCATCCGCTGCCCGAGCGTGACACCCGTTGAGGGCGGAGCGCTGCAGCTTCTGGATAGGCTGCTGTCAGATGCGGGGTTCGAAACAACACGGGTTGATCGCAATGGCACTCCAAACCTGTTTGCGCGTTGGGGCGCGCGCGGGGCCAATAAGTCCTTTGGCTTTAACGGTCATACGGATGTTGTCCCCGTTGGCGACGAAGCGGCATGGACGGTTGACCCGTTTGGCGCGGAAATTCGAGACGGAATTATGTATGGTCGTGGGGCAACGGATATGAAGTCCGGCGTCGCAGCATTCGCGGCCGCCGCAGTTGATTTCGTGAAAGAAACTCCGCCTGACGGCGCTGTCATTTTGACGATCACAGGGGACGAAGAAGGCCCGTCGACCGATGGCACCGTTGCGCTATTGGAGTGGATGCAAACCAACAACGAAGCGATGACCGCCTGTATCGTGGGGGAACCCACTTGCCCGAACACGATGGGTGAAATGATCAAGGTTGGGCGGCGTGGTTCGTTGACGTCGCATTTTATAGTGACAGGCAAGCAGGGCCATTCCGCCTACCCGCACCGCGCCAATAACCCGCTGCCAGCTATGGCGCGACTGGTGGACAGATTGGCGAGCCATGAGATCGACCAAGGGTCTGATCATTTCGACGCCTCGACGCTCGCGGTTGTAACAATCGACACGGGTAACCCCGCCACAAACGTTATTCCTGCCTCCTGCAAGGCCAGCGCCAACGTGCGCTTTAACGACTTACACACAAGCGCGGATATTATCGCGTGGATGCAAAGTGAAGTGGACACAGTTGCGGCGGAATTCGGTGTTCAGATTGATATGAACACCCGCGTGTCCGGGGAAAGCTTCCTGACACCCCCAGGTGAATTGTCCGACCTGGTAAGCGCAGCGGTAGCGGCGGAAACAGGTGTGACGCCGGAGTTGTCGACAACGGGCGGTACGTCGGATGCTCGCTTCGTCAAGAATCACTGCCCTGTCGTGGAAGTGGGCCTCGTTGGTAAGACGATGCACCAGGTTGATGAATGCGTGCCGGTCGAGCAAATTTCGCAACTTAAGGCGATTTATACGCGGGTGTTGCGCGACTACTTTAGCTGATTGCGCCTGCGGCGAGCGGGGAGGGGGACCAGTCCCCCGTCGCTAAAGCGACTCCCCCTGAGGTTTTTGAACAAAAGAAGATGAAGAAAGATTGGGTCTGACGTCGCGGATAACCCGTGATAGGCAGGCCTTATGATACGTATCCCCTCCAAGACCGAGATCCTCACATGGATCGCTGAGAACCCCACCAAAGCCGCCAAGCGCGATATCGCGAAGGCGTTTGGCATCAAGGGCGCGGCGCGCATTGATCTGAAGCGTGTGCTGCGTGAATTGGAGGACGAAGGTAAGCTACAAAAACGCAAATCGTCTTACCGCGACGCGAACAAACTTCCACCGGTTTCGGTTCTGGAGGTTGCCGGGCCTGACAGTGACGGTGATCTATTTGCACGGCCGTTGGAGTGGGCGGGTGAGGGCGATGCGCCGCAGGTCTTGATGGTGATGAAACCTGATGAGCCCGCGCTGGGAGCGGGGGATCGGATCCTTGGTCGGCTGACAGAAGTTCGCGGCGAGGACTACTCCTATTCGGCGCGGCTAATCCGTCGCATTGGAACCAACCCGCTGCGCATTTTGGGTGTATTTCGTGTTGGAGCTGAGGGTGGACGGATTGTTCCGGTGGACAAGGGTTCACAAAAGGAATGGGTGGTTGCGGCTGGAGCAACGGGGGATGCGAAGGACGGAGAGCTTGTTGAAGCGGAGCAAGCTGGGCCGAAGGGGCGAATGGGTTTGCCCAAGGCGCGGATCGTTGCGCGACTGGGTGATCCCACGCAACCGCGTGCCGTCAGCCTAATTGCGATTCACCAGCATGGCATTCCTGATCATTTTCCTGACAGCGTAATTGCGGAAGCTGACAATGCGGAACCTGCAGGCCTTGAGGCGCGTGATGATCTGCGTGATCTGCCACTGATTACGATTGATCCGTGGGATGCTCGCGACCATGACGATGCCTGCTGCGCAATTCCCAACGGTGACGGCGGGTTCGCGCTTTGGGTCGCGATTGCGGATGTTGCGCATTACGTCACACCGGGGTCAGAGTTGGACCGTGAAGCGCGCAAGCGTGGCAATTCCACCTATTTCCCGGATCGCGTTGTTCCAATGCTGCCTGACCGCTTGTCCGGTGATCTTTGTTCGCTGCACGAAGGGGTCGAACGGGCCTGTATCGCGGTTGAAATGCAGATTGACCGGGACGGCAACAAAACCTCCCATCGCTTTGTGCGTGGCCTTATGAAATCGCCAGCGTCGTTGAACTACGAAGAGGTGCAGGCCGCGATGGATGGAGTGGTGAATGACAAAGTCGCACCATTGCTCGACGATGTAATCCGCCCGTTATACGGCTGTTATGATGCGTTGAAAAAGGCGCGGGCCGTACGCCAGCCGCTTGAACTTGACCTGCCAGAACGAAAGATCGTTCTGAACGACGAAGGTGTGGTTGAAGACGTCGCATTTAGGGACCGTCTTGATGCGCACCGCCTGATTGAAGAATTTATGGTCCTCGCAAACGTCGCGGCGGCCGAAACCTTGGTTGCCAAGAAGACCGCTCTTTTGTTCCGCGTACACGAAGAACCCAAGCCTGAAAAACTCGAAGCGTTGCGTGAAACAGCGCAGGCCGC
>DQCL01000077.1:8630-11384 GCA_003533975.1 Octadecabacter sp.
AACGCTGCGCTCGATGACCCAAGCGTATTACAGCCCCGAAAACTTCGGGCACTTTGGCCTCGCACTCTTGGCCTATGCGCATTTCACTTCGCCCATCCGTCGCTATTCTGATCTGATCGTTCACCGCGCTCTGGTCACGGCGCACGGTTGGGGCAAAGACGGGCTGACCCCCGCAGACGAAGCGATGCTGGCCGAAACCGCGGTGGCGATTTCCGATACAGAGCGTCGATCAATGCTGGCCGAACGCGACACAACAGACCGCTACCTCGCGGCGTTCCTGAATGACCGCGTGGGCGCTGTGATGGGGGGGCGCNNCCGCGTTGGCACTGTGATGGGGGGGCGCATCAGCGGCATTGCGAAGTTCGGCGTGTTTGTGAAGCTTGATGAAACGGGCGCCGACGGTATGATTCCGATCCGCAACTTGGGGGCGGAATATTTCCACTACGATGCCGACAGCCAGACCCTAATGGGGGCAGATACTGGCGTTGTCATCGGGCTTGGCGTGCGTGTTACGGTTAAACTTGTCGAGGCCGCACCTGTGACAGGTGGGCTCATTGTTGATCTGTTGGAAATCAACGGCAAAGCAATGCCCAAGGGCCGGTCATCCCACCGTGGTAAACCTGCGCGCCGCAAGATGAGCAGTGCTAAGAAAAAAGCCGCAAAAACAGCACGTAAAGTCAAACGCACACGCAAATAGGCGGGCGGAAAACTGCCAGCATCCGATGGATTGTTTCCGAATTGGACGTATTCGCGCTACCGTGTCAGGGACGAGTCCTTTCAGGTGGGTAATGGCATGATGTTTTTGCGTGGTTTGGTTTTGGTTGGGGTGCTTGGAACTGGCCCCTTATTGGCTGGGCCGGTCCCACAAGAGGTGCCGCAGAACGTATCTCCATACACCCAAGTGCAAACGGCTAATTTGCGTTTCAACCGCTGGATTTCCGGCTTCCGCAGCCGCGCCTTAAGGCAAGGTATTTCTGCGGCCACGTTTGATACGGCTTTCGCAAATATTGACTATAATACGACCGTTGTTGAGCGTGACCGCAACCAATCCGAATTCAGCAAAGCGCTCTGGGAATACCTGGATACCGCCGTTTCCGACGCCCGTATTCGCAATGGTCGGCGCGCTTTGGAAGGCAACGAAAGGCTGCTTACTCAGATCGAGGCGACCTACCGCGTCGACAAAGAGGTGGTGGTTGCGATCTGGGGGCTTGAATCAGCCTACGGCGCTGTGCGCGGCAGAACCAACGTGATCGAGGCGATGGCGACCTTGGCGTATGAAGCAAGGCGCGGTGAGTTCTTCGAAGAACAGCTTGTGGCGGCGCTGCAAATTCTTGAAGCGGGCGACACAGCGCCACGAAACATGACGGGCTCTTGGGCGGGCGCAATGGGGCATACACAATTCATCCCGACCAGTTTTCTTGACTATGCCGTTGATGGAAATGGCGACGGGCGTCGCGATATCTGGTCTGATGACCCCACGGATGCGTTGGCGTCCACTGCCAACTATCTGCGCAGTTTCGGTTGGACGCTTGGCCAGCCTTGGGGTGTCGAAGTGCAGCTTCCCAACGGGTTTGACTACGCCACAGCCCGTCGTGAAAACGAACAACTGCCAAGCGCGTGGGCGGCCTTGGGTGTCGTCGATTTGAATGGGCGCGCCGTGCCCGATCACGGCCCTGCGTCCATTTTGCTCCCCGGTGGCGCAGAGGGCGCGGCCTTTATGATCTTCCCGAATTTCGAAGTGCTCGAACGCTACAATACCGCCGATGCCTATGTGATCGGGGTTGGTCATTTGTCTGACCGCATCGCGGGTGGCCGTGCAATCCACGCGACGTGGCCTCGCGGCGATGGCGCCCTATCCGCCCCGCAGCGCCGCGAACTTCAGGAACGCCTGACCGCAGCGGGGTTTGACACAACCAAAATCGACGGGCGCATCGGGCCGCTGACGATCAACGCGATCCGCAACTACCAGCTTGCCAATGGTCTCACGCCGGATGGGTATGCCTCAGTGCGGCTGCTGGAACGCCTGCGTTAGAACGGCGTTTCGTCGCAACCTTCACCACGTATGCAGGCCTCAACGCGGCCAATGTTTTCGGCGCTCGACGCGAAGACCTTGCTGTAACACGGGTCGATTTCAACGACGTACCCGTCCGGCGCTTGTCCCGCTGTCATTACGGCCAAGGCCGCCAACATAAACCGTGTCATATTTCACCTCCAAAAGCCTCCAGAACTGCTGCGTAAACGTCCCGCTTGAAGGGAACGATACTCGCGAGCAGTTCCGTGGGAGAAATCCACGTCCATTCGGAAAACTCTTGGTGTGGTTGCACAATATTGACCTGATCGTCAGTTCCGCTGAACCGCATCAGAACCCATTTTTGCTCCTGACCGCGAAACCGGCCCTTCCAGATTTTTGGCACAATATGATGGGGAAGATCGTAGGGCAGCCAGTCTTCGGTTTCCGCGACAATCGTCACCAAATCGGGGGTGATACCGGTTTCCTCGCCAAGTTCACGCAGCGCGGCCTCGGTCACACCTTCACCTTTGTCGATGCCCCCTTGCGGCATTTGCCAAGCATCTTGATCACGATCCAGACGCTGGCCAACGAAAACATTGCCGTCTTTGTTCACAACCATCAGCCCCACGCAAGGACGGTAGGGGAGCTTTGCGATTTCATCGGCGGTCATTGTCTTGGCCATAGTCTTATCCTCCACATAAAAACGCCGCCGAGTTTTACCTCGGCGGCGCATCTTTCCCAAC
>DQCL01000077.1:11515-15395 GCA_003533975.1 Octadecabacter sp.
CGTCCTCGGTCAGGCTGTCATTGTCCAAAGCGCCCCGCAGGTCCGCTTCAGAACGAAGGTTGCGCACTTCCTCTTCCTCGACCTCCTCGTTGGGGTCACGGCGCGGCTGTTCAACAATGATGTCAGGCGAAATACCAAGCGCTTGGATCGAACGGCCAGACGGCGTGTAATACCGCGCTGTCGTCAGGCGCATGGCGCTGTCACCGCGCAACGGCATTACCGTTTGAACGGACCCCTTACCAAATGAATTGGTGCCAATAACAATCGCACGGCGGTGGTCTTGCAACGCACCCGCAACGATCTCGGACGCAGACGCAGACCCGCCGTTAATCAACACCACAATCGGCAGACCTTCGGCCAAGTCACCCTCACGGGCATTCCAGCGCTGGCCGTCGTTTGGATTACGACCGCGCGTCGATGTGATTTCACCAGCGTCCAAGAACGCATCGGACACCGCAATCGCTTGGTTCAACAAACCACCTGGGTTGTTGCGCAGGTCAATGACGAAACCGTTGACGTTTTCAATGCCACCAGCCTCAGCCACTTGTTCTGCCAACTGCTCTTCAAGGCTCGGGTAGGTTTGGTCGCTGAACGTCACGACGCGCAACACAACGGTTTCACCTTCAACGCGGCTGCGAACAGCCGTCAGTTTGATGGTGTCGCGGATGATCGACACATCAAACGGCTGGTCCACGCCTTCGCGCGCCACGGTAATGATGATCTCGGATCCAACAGGACCGCGCATATGCTCAACCGCCTCGTCCAGCGTCAGGCCAAACAGGTTTTCACCATCAACGCCGGTAATGAAATCACCAGCCTCGATGCCCGCCTCAGCCGCAGGTGTGCCGTCAATCGGGGACACGACCTTCACAAAGCCTTCTTCTTGCGTCACTTCGATGCCAAGCCCGCCAAACTCACCGCGCGTGGTTTCGCGCATCTCGGCAGCATCTTCAGGGGACAGATAGCTGGAATGCGGGTCAAGCGACGTCAGCATACCGTCAATCGCAGCTTCGATCAGTGCCGCTTCATCCACGTCTTCAACATATTGGGCGCGGATGCGCTCAAAGATGTCACCGAACAAATCCAGCTGTTCATAAACGGATGCGTTGTTGATGGCTTCCTGCGCGATAAGCGGGCCTGCGATCTGCGTCGTGGCGACCGCCCCCAACAAGATCCCGCCACTCGCGGCCATTGCAAATTTTTTCATCTACTCAATTCCAATCATTCTTGCCCGACATGGCATAGGTTTACTGCAGGGCAAACCACTCTGCGGGATTTACGGCACTTTGCCCGTCTCTGACCTCAAGATAAAGCGTTTCGGTGCGCTCACCGGCGGAACCCTGCGCGCTTTCGTTCAAAATTGCTTGAGCATCCGTGATTATGCCCCCCATTAGGCCAATTGGCGTGCCATCTGGGACAATCTGCCCCACCTCACCAAACGCCACAGCGAGCCCCGCAACAACCCAAAGCGTGTCGGCAGCAGGTTCTAGAATCACCACCGTTCCATAATCCAGCAGTGGTCCTGCGTAACGAATGGTCGCTGAAACGGGTGTGGCCACAAGCGCCCTTGGCCGCGTTGCAATAAGAATACCAGGGCGCTCAATTCCGGCGGCATCGGNNACCGTGCGGGCATCCGGCCCAGCGCTTGCGTGTGTTTCTGTCAAACCTGTCGCAAACGCATCCAGCGTCTCGGCACTCGCGAGCAAGATCGCGGTCTGAACCGGATCGTTCAAAAACCGTTGCGGCAAATCAGTGCGGTCCGAAATCGCCGCACTTAGGGCCGCTCTCGCCTCTTGTGCGCCGTCTAATCCGTCTTCCAAAACCGTTAATGCATCCGACTGTAGGCTTCGTAGAACGGCGACTTCTTCTAGCTGGCTTCGCAATGCGGTTACTTCGTCTTGCAATGCAGGCGTGACGTCGGCCAGCATCATGCCGGACCGCGCAGTTCCGGTCGGCCCACTTGGGTGCAGCAACAAAATCGGGGTGGGCGCGCGTCCCATCGTTTGTAGGACACCCAACAACCGCGCGACCTCATCAGATCGGGATGCAAGATCAGTCTCTAACGTGCGCTGCCTGATCGCCGCGCGGCGTAACCCGTCGCGCAATGCTGCCAACCCGTCTTCATAGGCTTGGACAGTTTCGGTCAACGCGGCAACACGGTCTGAACGCCCGTCCGCCGCTTCCAAAATACCACGCGCCTCTTGCAGGCGTTCTGATGCCGCCAGCGCCGCCTCACTTGGCGTCTGCGCCAAAGCGGGGGCAGCAATCAGTGCAATTATGAACGCGAGTGCCTTCACTTAATCAAACTCTCGCCGGTCATCTCAGGCGGCAGGTCCAGCCCCATCAAGTCCAACAGGGTCGGCGCCAAATCCGCCAAGCGACCGTTCTGTAAACTGGCCCCACTTGGCCCACCTACCAGCGCAACGGGCACAGGATTGGTTGTATGCGCCGTATGCGGCCCACCTGTTTCAGGATCAACCATCGTCTCGCAATTGCCGTGGTCCGCAGTGACGATCATCGCACCGCCAACAGTCTCTAACGCAGCCAAAACACGACCCAATCCCGCATCAACCGCTTCACATGCCTTCACCGCCGCCGCGATGTCACCAGTGTGCCCAACCATGTCAGGGTTGGCGTAATTGCAAACAATCAGATCATACCCATCCTTGATCGCGCCCACAAAAGCATCCGTCACCTCTGCCGCAGACATTTCCGGCTGCAAATCATAAGTCGCGACCTTCGGCGAAGGGGCCATGTAGCGGTCTTCACCGGTCTCGGGCACTTCAATGCCGCCGTTCAAAAAGAACGTCACATGCGGGTATTTCTCTGTTTCCGCCACGCGAAACTGGCGCAGCCCTTTCGCGGCAACCCACGCCCCGAGCGTGTTCTTGATCTCTTGCTTTGGGTAACACGTGGTCATGAACGCATCGTGGGCGGTCGAATAATTCACCATCCCCAGCAGCGACAAATCGGGGCGTCCCGTCACGTCAAACCCGTCAAAGCTCGGTGAGCCCAACGCGCTGAGGATTTCGCGCGCGCGATCAGCGCGGAAATTGAGACAAAACACACCATCTCCGTTGCTCATGCCGCTGTAGTCGCCAAGCACCGTTGCAGGCACAAATTCGTCCGTAACATCCGTTGCGTAGGCACCCTCAACGACACTGACAGCGTCGGAACCCTTCGGCCCGGTGCCCTCGACAACTGCACGGTAGGCCGTTTCGACCCGTTCCCAGCGATTGTCGCGGTCCATCGCGTAATACCGCCCCGATACGGTGCCAATCGTCACACCATCTGGCATCTGTTCGCTCAAGTCCTTCAGGAATTCCGCGCCAGATTTCGGCGCAACATCGCGCCCATCGGTGATGGCATGCAAAACCACGGGCACGTCGCGGTCCACAAGCGCCTTAAGCGCAGCTAGAATATGCACGATATGCCCATGCACGCCGCCATCACTGACCAGCCCCAAGACATGCGCCGTTCCACCACCTTTTTTGATCCGGTCCGCAAAATACGCGAGAGCCTCATTCTCGAAAAATGTTTGGTTCTCAATCGCCAGATCAATCGCCCCAAGATCCATCGCAACGACACGACCCGCGCCGATGTTCGTATGCCCAACCTCAGAGTTACCCATCTGCCCACGCGGAAGCCCAACATCGGGCCCGTGCGTGATAAGCTCGGCAGTCGGGCCAGACATAATGCGATCATAGTTTGGCGTATCGGCCAGCGCAGGTGCATTGCCGACCGTCTCGGCACGCTTGCCCCAACCATCCAGAATGCAAAGTACAACAGGTTTCGGTGCGCTCATCTCAGTCCCTCCAAGGCTCAACATCTTCTAGCGGACCTGCACGGCAGGGCAAACCGCCTAAACGCGATGATACGG
>DQCL01000322.1:0-3677 GCA_003533975.1 Octadecabacter sp.
CCTTTGCCGTACCACAGCCCAAACACACCATCATAGGCCCCTTCACCACGCAGCTCTGCTTGTTGGCTGCCCCAAAGCGCAGTGGCCGCCAAATCCTCGTTCAACCCACGCTGAAACGTAACATCTGCCTGCTCCAGCTGCTTCTCCGCGCGTTCCATCTGCATATCCACAGCGCCAAGTGGTGACCCACGATAGCCCGTGACATAGCCCGCCGTGTTCAGCCCTGCTGCCTCATCGCGCGCTTTCTGCATCAACATCAACCGCACCAGCGCTTGTGTACCATTTAGCAGGACCTGACGTTTGCTCAGGTCATAGCGGTCATTCAATGTAACATCTTGACGGGTCATACAGCACCTCCCTGCTAGATTTCGCGCCTCTACAGCCACCTTAGGTCATAAATCCTGACCTACCAACCGTATTTGTACCTGACATCACGAACTGAAACAGTCATAAAGCCCGCGTAACAAGTGGGATGGTGTGAGCGATAACAGATGCAACAAGGATACCGGATGGACTGGGACAAGCTAAGAATATTTCACGCGGTCGCTGATGCAGGGTCCCTGACCCATGCCGGTGAGACGCTGCATTTGTCCCAATCTGCCGTGTCGCGCCAAATTCGCGCGCTTGAGGAATCGCTTTCAACGATCCTGTTTCACCGTCACGCCCGTGGATTGATTCTCACCGAACAGGGTGAGCTGCTGTTTGATGCGACCCGATCCATGTCTCGGCGTTTGGATGCAGCCAGCGCACGCATCAAGGACAGCGCTGAAGAAGTATTCGGAGAACTCAAAGTCACGACAACGACCGGCTTTGGCACTCTATGGCTCGCGCCCCGCCTGCCCGCTCTGTATGAAAAGTACCCAGACCTCAACATCGACCTGATGCTTGAGGAACGCGTTCTGGACCTGCCGATGCGCGAAGCAGACGTTGCAATTCGTATGAAAGAGCCGTCACAGGCTGACCTAATCCGCAAAAAACTGATGACCGTGCGTATGCGTCTATATGCGTCGCAAGCATACCTCGACCGCGCCGGTACGTTGGAGCAAATCGAAGACATCGGCCAGCATCGTTTAATATGCCAAAACCCCAGCGCGTTTCAGGTGGCTGCAGGCGCGACACTGGTTGAACAACTGTTGACCTACGACAAGCCCAACCTTTTGCACGTGAATAACTACTTTGGCGTACTTCAGGCTGTCCTGTCCGACCTCGGCATTGGCGTTTTGCCCGATTATGTTACGGAAGATTTCCCCAATCTCGTGCGGGTTCTCCCTGAAATTGAAAGTGGTGAAGTCCCTGTTTTCCTTGCCTATCCTGAAGAGTTACGCCAATCCAAACGCATCATGGCCTTCCGTGACTTTGTTCAGGATGAGATCATCGCCCATCGGAAAAGCATTCGAGACGGCGCATCAGTCCTGACATAATTCAAGTCTATCATTCTTCGAACACGCCGTGACCCATGCATCACACGCATAACGGTATTGCGCATGTGGCAGCTATTTGATCTTGATCGACTCAACCCTGCCTACTAATTATTCAGTATAGGGCAGCAATGCTGCTTTATACCTCCCTGTTGGACTTTGCCGGGCCTAGTGCCCGGCGTTTCTTTTTCTAGGGTCCCCGTTCATAAGCGAAGCGCAATTCTCAGATAAGAGAAACGAGGGGCTTCCATGGGGCAACGTCCCAGCGCCCTTGCTGCTACTGAACGTTTGGGCCCGGGAAGCCGGCCTTGCCTTCCCCGTTGAACCCCGCTGCGCCTTGGCATAAACGTCCCCCAGCATCCTAAAGGGGACCCACATGCAAGAGCCTGCCATCACATCCGACTTGATTTCAGCCCACGGGTTGTCCCCTTCCGAATACGACCGGATATTGGAAATCATCGGACGTGAGCCGACGTTTACGGAACTCGGAATTTTCAGCGCGATGTGGAACGAGCACTGTTCTTATAAATCGTCCAAGAAATGGCTCCGCACCCTACCAACAGAAGGCCCACAGGTCATCTGCGGTCCCGGTGAAAACGCAGGTATTGTCGACATTGGCGACGGCCAGTGCGTTGTTTTCAAAATGGAAAGCCACAACCACCCGTCCTACATCGAACCCTACCAAGGGGCTGCGACTGGCGTTGGCGGCATCCTGCGTGATGTCTTCACAATGGGCGCGCGCCCGATCGCGGCGATGAACAGTTTGAGCTTTGGCGAGCCTGCCCACCATAAAACCCGCCAACTTGTACACGGCGTTGTTGAAGGTGTTGGTGGCTACGGCAACTGCTTTGGCGTTCCGACCGTGGGCGGCGAAGTGCGCTTTCACCCTGCTTATAACGGTAACTGCTTGGTCAACGCGTTCGCAGCGGGCCTCGCGGACACAGACAAGATTTTCTATTCCGCTGCCTCCGGCATCGGTATGCCTGTCGTTTACCTCGGCGCGAAAACCGGCCGCGATGGTGTTGGCGGCGCGACGATGGCTTCCGCAGAATTCGACGACACGATTGAGGACAAACGCCCCACCGTTCAGGTTGGTGACCCCTTCACCGAAAAGCGCCTGATGGAGGCAACGCTGGAACTGATGGCAACTGGTGCGGTGATTTCCATTCAAGATATGGGGGCTGCCGGGCTGACCTGCTCGGCCGTTGAAATGGGCGACAAGGGCGGGCTTGGCGTGCGGCTAAACCTGGAAGATGTGCCGGTGCGCGAAGAAAACATGACCGCCTATGAAATGATGCTGTCAGAAAGTCAGGAACGCATGCTGATGGTGCTGAACCCGGCGCTGGAAGCCCAGGCCAAGGCAGTGTTTGAAAAATGGGACCTCGATTTCGCCATCGTCGGGGAAACAATCGCCGAGGATCGTTTCCTAATCATGCACAATAACGCTGTGATGGCCGATCTGCCGCTAAAGGCGTTGTCGGGCAACGCTCCGGAATATGACCGCCCATGGGTGGAAACGCCCGCGCCTGCGACGCTTGGCGATGTGTCCGAAATTGATCCGATCGACGGGCTGCGCGCGTTGATATCCTCGCCCAATTACGCCGCCAAACAATGGGTTTACGAACAATACGACACACAGGTGATGGCCGACACTGTGCGCGCGCCCGGCCTTGGGGCGGGTATCGTGCGGGTTCACGGCACCCCTAAACTGCTGGCGTTCACATCGGATGTTACACCGCGCTATGTGTTTGCAAACCCGGCTGAGGGCGGCAAACAGGCGGTGGCCGAGGCCTATCGCAACCTGTGCGCCGTCGGGGCGACGCCACTGGCCACAACCGACAATCTGAATTTCGGCAACCCCGAAAAGCCCGAGATTATGGGCCAGCTTGTGGGCGCGATCAAAGGCATCGGTCAGGCCGTTGCAGCCCTTGATATGCCGATCGTGTCTGGCAATGTCTCGCTTTACAATGAAACCGACGGAGTCGGCATCCTGCCAACACCCACGATCGGTGCTGTTGGCCTGATAAAAGACCCACAAGACCTGATTGACGGCACGGCCCGCGAGGGTCACGTGGCCTTATTGATCGGTGAAACACAGGGCCATCTGGGCCAATCGGCCCTGCTGGCCGAGGTGTTCAACCGCGCCGAAGGTGATGCGCCGCCCGTCGATCTGGACGCCGAACAGCGCCACGGCGATTTCATTCGCGCCAATCACGCGCTGATCCGCGCCGCCAGCGACCTTGCCGATGGCGGGCTTGC
>DQCL01000322.1:3726-4073 GCA_003533975.1 Octadecabacter sp.
TTTGGCGAGGATCAGGCCCGCTACCTGATTGCCTGCAATTTCGATTGCGCCGAGGCCCTGATGGTAGAGGCCGCGCGTGCCAATGTGCCCATAAAAACGGTCGGGCATTTTGGCGGCGATCAAATCACCTTTGGCGCGGCTTCTGCCCCCCTAAGTGCACTGTCTGAAATCTTTCGCACCGCCTTTGCCACAGCCGTCGCGTGATGTGGACTGCCCGCAAGCGCGACGGGAAAACCAAAATCTCGTGACGCCGCAGGCGTCCCAATTGGATTGCGCCCTTGCAGCCATGCGCGCCCCGTCCTACATCTGAGGCGAACCAGCTAGGAACCGATGAATGGCCATTCAAG
>DQCL01000324.1 GCA_003533975.1 Octadecabacter sp.
GCGAGAACCTTACGGTCCACTTCGATGCCAGCCAAGTTCAGGCCGTTGATGAAACGGGAATATGTCAGTGTTTCGTCAATTGAACGCACCGCAATATTTCAAGACAGTCCCGTTTCGACGGCGGTGCTAGGCCACCACTTTCCCACTGTGTGCATCTTTGCACAGGTATTGTTACATGAACGCGAATTGCAAGGAATGTCGAATGGGACCACACCTCAACCCCGCTTGTACGAAACCCTCACAACGAAACGAGTTCCTTATGAAAAACTTCCTCCTTACGACCGCACTGGGCGTGTCTGTCGCTGCCGCAGCCACTGCAGAACCTGTTACCTACGTGCTCGACGCCTCGCACAGCCAGATCTTGTTCAGCTATAACCACCTTGGCTTTTCGCGCACGACAGGCATGTTCTCTGGCTTTGAAGGCTCCATCGAGCTGGACGCCGAAGCGCCCGCCGCATCAAGCGTGTCGGTTTCTTTCCCTGCAGAAAGCTTAATGACTGGATGGCCCGAGCGCGAAGGCCACTTTATGACCGACGACTTCTTTGGTGCCGCGGCCAACCCAACGGTGACATTCGCATCGACATCCATCGAAGTGACCGGCGACAACACAGGCTTGATCACAGGCGATCTGACGATGAACGGCATCACCAAGCCCGTCGTTCTAGATGCCACGCTGAACCAGATGGCCGATCACCCGATGGCGAACCTGCCTTGGGCCGGTTTTGACGCAACGGCCACGCTGCTGCGGTCCGATTTCGACATGGGGCAGTTCGCACCATACGTCAGCGACGAGATCGAAATCTATATCTCGATCGAAGCGATGGTCCCTGCAGAGTAAGCACAACCAACCCTACCACACAGGATAGGCCGCCGGATCGCTCCAGCGGCCTTTTTCGTGTCTGCGATACAGGCTTACTCCGGCGCGGTGGCCGTCAGCGTGATGGCCACGTCAACGCCAAACCCGACCGAACTTTCGTCAGAATAGGCCGCACCCATTCCGAAATCCCGTCGGTCTAGCGTGGTCGCGCCCGACATCACGGCGACGCCGTCTGTCACCTCAAGATTGAATTCAAACGACACAGGCACCACTTGCCCGACAAGAGTAAGTTCACCAGCCGCATTGTGCCGTTCACCATCATTCCGCGCGATTTCACCTTGGTAAGTGGCTTGGCTAAAGGCTTCAACATCAAAGAACTCTGGACCCTTGGCCTGATCTGTCACCGACCCAAGCGCCAACGAGGTGGTATCAATTATCGCCGTTACCTGCCCCCCGCCGCTTTCTGGATCATATTCGATTGCAGCTTGCCAATTGGTGAAAACGCCAACTACAGGGGCACCGATCTGCACAACTGTGATCGAGACACTTCCATCTTGCACAATCCATCCTTCGCCTTGAACCGCCTCCGATTGAATGCCTGTTTCCTCGGAGTGCGTTGGCGCAAAGAACACAACCACCCCGCCGATAGATACGACCCAGATCGCGAACGCCACAAACGCCGCGACAACGTGTGAGAGTCCGCCATTCTCAGGCGTTCCTGCTGCGGTGCCACGTACCATCCGCGCCAGTGTCGCATCGCGATCTACAACCGCGTGCTTAAGGGCGCCGCCAATATGTGCTGCAACAGTCGCGACGAGCACGATACCTGCAATCCAGTGAATAGCCGCCGCAGTTTCGGCGACTCCTTCGGACTTGGGCACGAATGGAAGGTTTTGTCCGAAAGGCCACCAGATAGGAGCAAAACCAACCTCGGCCGAATGCATGACCCACCCTGAGAGCGGCAATACAAAGATTGCCACATACAGCAACCAATGCGCGGTTTCTGCTGCGAACGTCTCGGCGCGGCGTTCTGGATGTATGGGAACCGGTCGCGGTTGCGAGATAGCCCAAAGCACCCTCAGCACCGCCAGTCCGAGCACCAAGACACCGATCGTTTTATGTGTAGAATAAAGCAGTTGAAGAAAGCCTGCGGTTTCACCTGTCCTTGGCGTAAACTTTCCAACAAGGCCCAAGGCAATATCGGCCAACACCAAGAGTGCAATCGACCAATGAAAAAAACGGGCAACGGCCCCATATCGGGTGGATGTATTGACGAGCATCTGTCTCTCACTGTTTTGGCGTATGCCACGCGCGATATAGCAACCGCGTGACACGGTACATTCCACTATAACACACATGAGATGTGCAAATTGTGAGAGCTGGTCGTTTCGCCCCCCTTCTTGCTGGCGTGACGGGCAACAACGCAAAAGGCCGCCCCATTACAGGGCGGCCTTTCTAAATTTCAGCGTTGTTGTGGCTTACGCCATTGCAGCTTGTGCTTTTTCAACAATCGCACCGAATGCATCAGGCTCGTTGACGGCAAGATCGGCGAGAACCTTACGGTCCACTTCGATGCCAGCCAAGTTCAGGCCGTTGATGAAACGGGAATATGTCAGTGTTTCGTCAATTGAACGCACCGCAGCGTTGATACGCTGGATCCACAAAGCGCGGAAGTTGCGCTTACGGTTGTGACGGTCGCGTGTTGCGTATTGGTTCGCCTTATCGACGGCCTGACGCGCAACTTTGAATGTCGTAGAGCGACGGCCATAATAGCCTTTCGCCTGGTCTACGACCTTCTTGTGACGACGATGAGTGACTGTACCACCTTTAACTCGCATATCAGATCCTCCTTAGCGCGCGTATGGCATCATGCCCTTGATGATCTTCGCATCAGGGGCTGAAAGGGTTGTTGTGCCGCGTGCGTTACGCAGGAACTTGTTAGAGCGTTTGATCATACCGTGCTGTTTGCCAGCTTGGGATGCTTTGACTTTGCCAGAGGCAGTCATCTTGAACCGCTTTTTGCAGCTCGATTTGGTCTTCATCTTGGGCATTTCCATCTCCTCTTAGGGTAGGTGCGAAAACGCGACTCGGCATGCCACTTAAGCCGGACGCGCGGTTGGAAACCGGTGATTAGCCGAGGTGATGTTTTATGGCAAGTAGATTCGCAGTAAATTAGTTGATGTAGCGGCCAACAACGTTCACGAAGACATCTGGGATGTCGCTGATCGCATAACCGCTAGGTTTTTCTTTCACAGCCAACGCCACAAGCCCACCGGCGACCATAATCGCAATCGCCGCGGCCCTCGGCACACGCCCATCCGCCAAAGAGCCCATAATAGACGGAATCGAAAAACCGCCCACTACAAGACCGACCACCAACATAAGATCCGGATCCATAAATTTACCCCAACTCAAACAGTTGAGAAAACATTACTCCGAAGTTGCAGCCAAAATCAAATTTTCGTCGCAGGGCGCAACGCGCAAAATGTTTGTGCTGCCCGGTGTATTAAATGGAACACCCGCTGTCACAACAACCAAGTCGCTCTTTTCAGCAACTCCTGTGGCCAAAGCGGACCGCACCGCTTCGAGTACGGCCGTCTTAAAGCGGTCGACAACTTTGTCGGTCATCACACAATTCGTACCCCAGCTGAGAGCGAGACGACGAACCGTTTTGATGTCGCTGGACATTACGATGATCGGCACACGTGGGCGTTCGCGCACCGTGAGCAGTGCTGTTGTACCAGATTGGGAGTAACAACAGATCGCCTTGATGTCCGCTGTTTCCGCAATCTCACGCGCGGCGGCTACGATACCATCCGCGACCGAGCGGCCAGACGTTCTCCGGCTTGCTTCGATAATCTGGGTATAGGTCGGGTCAGCTTCGACTTCGACCGCGACGTTGTTCATCGTCGTCACCGCTTCGATCGGAAAGTCGCCCGCCGCGGATTCCGCAGACAACATGATCGCATCGGCCCCCTCGTAGATTGCGGTCGCGACGTCTGAGACTTCGGCACGGGTTGGCATCGGGGACTCAATCATCGACTCAAGCATTTGCGTCGCAACGATTACAGGCTTAGCCGCAGCTCGGCTTTTCCGGATCAACTGCTTCTGAATAGGTGGTACGTTTTGAACGGGCAATTCGACGCCCAGGTCACCACGGGCAACCATAATGCCATCAGACACGGCAAGAATATCGTCAAACGCTGCAACTGCGGAGGGTTTTTCGATTTTGGACAGGATCGCAGCGCGGCCTTTGGCCAATGCGCGTGCCTGCTCTACGTCTGCAGGGCGCTGTACGAATGACAATGCCAGCCAATCCACCCCCAGCTCGCAAACAAACTCTAGATCTTTCAGATCTTTTTCCGACAGCGCGGCAAGCGGTAGCACAACGTCAGGAACATTCACGCCTTTACGGTTTGAAATGGCACCTGCAACCAGAACTTCACAATCCGCGAAGTCACGACCACATTCTTTGACGCGCAGTTTGATTTTTCCGTCATTCACCAACAGGTGCGCACCCGGCTCAAGTGCGTCGAAAATTTCTTTATGTGGCAGCTGCACACGCTCAGATGTTCCCAGCGCGTCATCCAGATCAAGACGGAACGCCTGGCCAACAACCAAATCTTCCCCGTCGTCATTTGCAAACACGCCAACCCGCAGTTTTGGGCCCTGAAGATCAGCCAAAATGGAAATCGTGCTGTTGAGGTCTTTCTCAACCTTCCGAATAATCTCATGACGGGCTTTGATTTCCGCGTGGTCGCCGTGGCTCATGTTCAAGCGGAAAACATCGGCTCCGGCTTCATGCAATGCACGGATCATTTTGTAGTCGTTGGAGGCAGGGCCTAATGTGGCAACAATCTTGACATTGCGATCACGTTTCATGGTGGTATTCCTCAGGTTCGGCGGCATTTGCGAACGGCAGTTACCGCTAACGGTTTGCGGTCTTATACCGCATTCTACTGCACCCACAACTGCCTCAAACGGATAACGAAACTATGACAACGGCATCATTTGAACCATTTAGCATACATGGCGCCAATCGGCGGTCCCGCTGGTTAATCACTTGCGACCATGCATCCAATGCTGTTCCGCCGTGTATTGGGGGTGGTTCTTTAGGGTTGCCCGACGAAGACATGCAACGCCATATCGCCTATGATGTTGGCGCGGCAGGTGTAACGCGGGCTTTGGCCGATGCTCTAGGCGCCCCTGCAGTTCTTTCGAACTTCTCGCGTATGGTGATTGATCCGAACCGTGGGCTGAATGACCCGACACTTTTAATGAAGCTCTATGATGGGTCTGTTATTCCCGCAAATCGCAATGCGGACGCCATTGAAAAAGCCCGCCGCGTGGATGCGTTCTATTCTCCGTACCATAACGCATATGCCGAATTAGCCGCGCGGCAAGGCGATACCGTGATCGTTGCGGTACACAGTTTCACACCGCAATTGAATGGCCGCCCGCCGCGTCCGTGGCATATCGGTATTTTGCATGCGTTTGATGACCGTTTATCCAATGCGCTTCTTGGCCTGCTAAATAAAGAAGACGGCCTATGCGTCGGCGACAATGAGCCCTACGCTGGCCATCTTCCCGGTGATGCAATTGATCGTCATGCGTTACAAACCAGCCGTGCCAATACATTAATTGAATTGCGCAGCGACCTTATCGAAACAGCAGACCAGCAAGTCGCTTGGGCCAAACGACTGGCCCCTATCCTGACCAAAGCCCTAATCCAGATGGAGACCTCAGATGCCAAAGATTGATGCCCGAACTCAAGTCGAACTCGAAGCGGCCGCATTTCGCCGGCTACAAAAACACCTGATGGAAGACCGAACAGACGTTCAAAATATAGACATGATGAACCTCGCAGGATTTTGCCGGAATTGCCTGAGCCGCTGGTACCAAGAGGCAGCAGCAGAGCACGGCATCGAAATGTCAAAGGACGAAGGCCGCGAAGCATTCTACGGGATGACCATGGCGCAATGGAAAGCTGACTATCAAACCGATTCGACACCGGAAAAGGACGCCGCATTTCGCGTGGCCTTCGACGAAAACGTCACCCAAAAAGGCGGCTAACTTCGACAATTCGACCTAAACTGCACCGATTGTTGACCGGATATCGACCATTGCGGCAAAAGTTTGACACCTCGGGCCTGTTTCTGTTTCAACAACGCATGGACACGCGGGATTGTCTGCGCGGAATAAGGTTATTGTTATGTTACCATTTGATATGGATGTGATTACTGCGCCAGTTTCTGTTGGGCCGGTCACGTTGACAGCGCCCGTCTTGGCACCCGTTGTGAAAGACTTCGACCCGCGCGTTGAAAAGCTCGCCTTTAGCTTGCCTACCAAAGACGCTGACGCAGAGCTATTTCTGCATGACTTACTGGATGGCAGCGGTGTGCAGGTCGAAATTGGCGGACGTACAGTTGTGACGCTGTTGGGCTGCACCACATGTGACATTCCCGAAGACTGCCTAACGTTCGAATTTGAAGACTAGATCCGGCGGTTTATTTCCCGGATAAGGCCTTCGCCTGTTCGACCCAGCTGTCCCGCGTCACGCGGCCTTTGAACCCTTCAAGATTGTCATCAACCCAAGCAACTTCGTCTGCACTCCATGCGGCGATCTGATCGAAATGCCAAAACCCAAGACGGTTGCACAGCTTTTCCATCTTGGGGCCGATACCTTTGATCGTCGTCAGATCATCTGGCAGGCCGTCGCGTGCAGCGTCCAAGCCTTCAGGCTTGGTGCCAACTGCGGCAGCTGGTGTCGAAGTGGGTTCAACCTTCACCGGCGCGGCCACAGGCGCTGGGTCAGGTCGTTTGTAAACAGCCGGTGTCATGGGCGGTGGCATATCATCATCCAAATCAGCCACGGTCGCGCGGCTCTTAGCGCTTGCACGGTCAAGTTCCGCTTGCAGGCGGCGGACTTCATCAGCGTCCGGCCCCGTGTCAGAACGCCCACCCCAGATCAGCCACCCCGCGAAAAGGCCAATCAAAGTGGCGAGCGCGAGAAGTACCCAAATCTCGGTAAGCAAGAAGCCCCATCCTTTGAACATCGCTACACTCCTTTGACCTGCATCATTGGTTATCCTCAGCGCCTGCTGCAAACCATTTTATATCTGTTCGCCGATTGGCAGCACGGCCTTCGGCGGTTTCATTGTCCTCGATTGGTTCAGATTGGCCGTACCCGACCGCTGTAATGGCCCCGGCTGGCACCCCCCGTTCAATCAGGGCAGTTCGCACTGAACTGGCGCGGTTCGCACTCAGCACTTGGTTGGCGAGAACGGAACCGGTTGCATCTGTATGCCCCCCCACTTCCAACGTAAGACCCGCATCAACACACGCGAGCGCAACAGCTGCGAGTCCGTTTACCGTACTTGCAGACGTTGCATCAAAGCGCGCTGAAGCAGACAAGAAACCTATCTGACCACGTTCAAACACATTCAACGTCTGCGCATCACATTCTGTCGCGTCAGCGGCAAACTCAACTGTGGGAAGCCATAACCCGTTGGTGAACACTTCTTCCGCGTCACTCAGGGTATTCATGCGCACGGTGCCGTCCTCAGGGGGCGGGTCCATAACGCGCAACGAAAAAGACACATCATGGGGTAAATTCTCTGCCAGTTCTGTGGCGACCAAATCAACGTTCACGCCAGGGCTGAGAACCAGATCGAGCGTACTCCCACTGCTATCGCTTGAGAATGAAAGTGTCTCAACCTCGCGAAGATACCCTGACAAAATCTCAAAGCTTTCGAGGCTGGTGCCGACTTCATCATCCTCTAACGCAGTCCCCGGCGTGCCCGTAAGTTGATTGACACCTAGCGCCTGCCCGACGATCGACGCATCCAACCCGTTTGGCAGTCGCCCATCAATATGCGCGCCACGTTCCACATCATAATCGAGAGACCACGCCGCTGGAGAGCCATCATCCAAGCCTATCACATCGCGCGCAATCTCGGTCCCTGCCGCAGCACCGGCCAAAACCTCATCAAGAGCCGCCGAAACCCCCGGCGAAGCCGCCTCACCGGTCAGAGTGATAGACGTTTGTGTGGCGCGTAACGTGCCTGCATCCATCAATTCAAGGGCCGCGACACCAGCGTTCGCATTGGTCGTAAACTCACCGGTGTCGTCAGGCAGGAACAACACGCGACCTGTGTCAGCGACGACCGCCCCTGCCGGGCTGCGCGGCATGAAATCAAGTGGGTAGGTTCCACCTGCATCCGCGCTATCACCGTCCCAAGACATCTCAAGGATAAGCTCAAAATCAGCGCCCCAAACGCCGAGTTCCGTGCTGACCGAGTATGTATCAGGTAAGCCATCCATCAACGACTGCGCCTGTGCAATCCCAGCAGGGCTTCCGACACCGGCAATCCTCAGGGCCCCCTCTTCTACGACCAGATCAGCTTCGATCAAACCGGCAAGCGCCTCCATCCCGACTCGTGCAACATCTGGCCAGTCAGGGTCGGCCGCGAGAAAAACAGACTGCGTAACATCAAACTGCTCGCGTATATCGAACCCCTCGGTGACCTCATCCGGCTGCATATCTGCTGGGAATTTTCCAGTGGCATCGACAGCCCCATCCATCAGTGTCATCGACAAACGTAAAGGTTCGCCATCATCCATGACGGTAACCTGATTTTCGAACGTGTAACCTGCGGGCAGTGCCTCAATAGCCAAAAGCATCTCGTCAAAATCGGCGGGCACACGTGCTGCACCTTCAAGGGTTAAGGTTCGGTTCGTGAGGGTTATTTGCCCATCACCCAATTGCCCAAGGGCGATCAGTCCCGCCTGCAACGCATCGACCCAAGCGGCATCTGGCATGCCCGAAGCCAAGGGCACATCATCAAAGGCAGCGTTATTTAGCGCGGTGCGTGCCGCGTCCGACGGGAGAACCCCAACAGCTGACAGCGATCCATCAGCATCGCGGCTGATCTGCATTTGAAACGGGTCCGCCATTGGCAAGGTTTCTACGCCATTGATATCAAGGCTGCGCAGCCCATCAATGCCCTCGAACGCCGCCTGAAGCACGGCGTGTTCCGTGGCATCCGTGACCAGTCCAGTCACGACCAGATCACGGCCCGACACTGCTGTTTGAACACCCAAAGGAGCGGCCGCTGCAATTGCAAGGGCATCATCGCCTATCGCTGTCTGAATACGCGCGGCGTGCTGGGTCATGCCGATATACCCCAGAGTGCCCACTCCGGCCACCAACACAATAGTCCCGATCAGCTTTCGCACCTACGCCTCCGCTTCTTTTCGCCAGTATGATCGCGCTTGGACCATTCTGGCAAGAGGTGGGGGGCGGTGCCGTCTAGATGGCAGCTTTACGGGACTCGTCGAGGTAGATTTCGCGTAGTCGCGCCGCCACCAAGCCGGGTTTCCCCGTGCCGATGGCCGTACCGTCAAGCTCGACGACAGGCATCACAAAGGTCGATGCGGATGTGATAAACGCCTCGTCAGCGTCTTGCGCTTCTTCGATCGTGAAACTGCGTTCCTCGACTTTCATCTGCGCCTCGCGGGCGAACCGCAACACAGCTGCTCGGGTAATCCCGTGGAGGATTTCAGTGCCGAGGTGGCGCGTAACGATCGTGTCGCCCTTGACGATATAGGCGTTATTAGATGTGCCTTCGGTGACAAACCCGTCCTCAACCATCCATGCGTCGTCACAACCAGCAGCCTTCGCCATCATCTT
>DQCL01000137.1 GCA_003533975.1 Octadecabacter sp.
CCGTCCGGCTTGCGGCGCAGCGGCAAGGGGCCAGTTTGCGCGTAAGCCGCTTTCATCTTCGGGCACCGCACCGCAAGCCACTCCATGCCTTCAACGACACAGGCATCCGTTTCAATGATACGCTCGCTCATTGGCGCGCGCCGAGGGATGTCACCCAAGCCAAAGCTTCTGGTACGTTTGAAAGCTGCGTGCCGACTGGCATTTCTGGCCGGTTCAACATCAAAACGGGAAGTTTTAGCGCGCGGGCTGCCTCTAGTTTCGCGCGTCCACCCTCTCCGCCTGCGTTCTTTACAACCAGATGCGTCACACCGAGCGCTTGGAACAACTTTGCCTCACTACGAGGCGAAAACGGAGGTCGGCCAATGACGAATTCCCCACCCTCAAACGGAAATGGCGCTGTGGGCGGGTCGATCAAACGGCATAATACACGCCGCCCTTCAAGGTTCGCGTACTCGGCCAGCGTTTGACGACCCGTCGCGAGGAATACGACCGCCTTTGACGGGATATGCGCAGCAGCGTCTTGTGGGTCATCAATGGCTATCCACTGGTCGCATATCTCAGCCCGCCAAGGGGGGCGGACAAGTTGCGCGTAGGGCAGATTCAGCGCAGAGCACACCTCCGCTGTACGGTTGGTTATCTGCTCGGCGAACGGGTGCGTTGCATCCAAAACCGCGCTGATATCCTCCGTCTCAAGAAAGGCGCGAAATCCGTCTTCGCCACCAAATCCGCCAATACGTGTTTCCACGGGCAATGGCTCGGGGGACCGCGTCGCACCGGCAAGCGAGGCAATGACGTTAATCCCCGTATCGGTCAAACCCCACGCAATGCGTTTCGCCTCGCCCGTTCCTGCAAGCAGTAAAACAGTCATTTAGCCACCTGCGCGATAATTTTACCGCTGCGATCTATCATCACGACATCAATCTGTGGCGCGTCTTCGCCAAACAATGCGCTTGCTTGCTCCGCGGCTTTACCCGCGATCAAATCGCCAAGATGCGGCCCCGCAATTTCATAGGCCTCAAGCGCGGTGTTGGCGTTTGCTACCGCGGGGTTATCGGCCCATTGTGCCAGCGTTTCAAAATCCACCTGAGAGCGCCCTGAATGTAAATCAACGGCGCCCTGCGCCAGTTTGGTCAGCTTTCCAATGCCGCCGCCAATGGTCAGCCGTGCAACCGGATTGCGCCGCATATACTTAATCATCCCACCAACAAAGTCGCCCATATCCAGCATCGCGTGATCTGGTAGGTTGTATAGCTCCTGAACTGCCTTCTCACTCATATTTCCAGTACATCCGGCGACATGGACCTGCCCATCAGCGCGTGCGACATCTATCCCACGGTGGATCGACGCAATCCAAGCCGCGCATGAAAACGGGCGAACGATTCCTGTGGTGCCAAGCACACTTAACCCGCCAACGATTCCAAGTCGCGGGTTCCACGTCTTTTCCGCTATTTCAGCGCCATTCGGAATGCTCACGGTGATTTCGATGTCAGGGCTTTGTCCGAACTCGCTGGCCATCTCCGCTACGACTTCGTCCATCATCGCACGTGGAACCGGATTAATCGCGGCTTCGCCAACATCAATCGGAAGGCCCGCTTTGGTGACGGTCCCCACACCCTCGCCCGCCTTGAAAACAACGCCACCTTCAGACGATGCAACGCGCACGATAATCGTCGCGCCATGTGTTACGTCTGGGTCATCCCCCGCATCCTTTACGATACCAGCTTGCGCCCATCCATCACCACGACAGGCGTTAACCACTTCGAACTCAGGTATTTCACCCTTTGGCAACGTGATCGACACTCTTTCAGGGAAGTCACCCCATAACCCCATCAGCGCCGCCTTGGTGGCTGCGGTGGCACATGCGCCCGTGGTCCAACCCCGCCGCAGTTCTCCTGATGGTTTACGTGTCATCCGCGCGACCTTAACCGCGCGGACCGATGACGCCAATGCGCAAAACCGTGTCGTTTGCTCCCTTTCGCGCAGACCGATATCGGGCCATAAGACGCTATGGAAACGCGACTCCCTTCATATGACTGGCCCGAGCTTGAAAAAGGCTGGGTTTGGCTATGCGGCGCTGGCCCCGGTGATCCGGGCCTTTTGACACTGCATGCCCTTAACGCGCTGCGCCAAGCAGACGTCGTGATTTATGACGCTCTGGTGCAAGAGGCGATCTTAAGTTGGGCACCTCAGGCCGAGCATATCTATGCAGGAAAGCGCGGCGGCAAACCATCCGCCAAACAGCGCGACATTTCCTTGCGTCTTGTTGATTTGGCCAAAGAAGGCAAACGCGTCTTGCGCCTGAAGGGTGGTGATCCGTTCGTGTTCGGGCGTGGTGGCGAAGAAGCGCAGACGCTTGTGCAACACGGGATTCCGGTGCGCATTATCCCAGGGATTTCCGCGGGTATCGGCGGACTGGCTTATGCCGGCATCCCTGTTACCCACCGCGATGTGAACCAATCGGTCACGTTCGTGACGGGCCATGATCAATCTGGCAACGCCACCCAAAATTTGGACTGGAAAGCCATCGCCAAAGGCTCTCAAGTTATTGTTATTTATATGGGTATGAAGCATGTCGCCCAAATTTCCGCATCCCTGATCCAAGCTGGGCGCCCAATGTCAGAACCCGTCGCGGTTGTGACATCAGCCACTACGTCTGAACAACACGTCATTGAAACAACGTTGGGCGCAATTGAGGCAGACATCGCCAAAGCTGGGCTAGAACCACCAGCAATCATCTGTGTCGGCAAAGCCGTACGCATGCGCGATGTGTTGAATTGGCAAGCACAGGCAGAAGGCATTGCCCCCGTAAACCTAGACCCGTTGGGCCGTGGTCGGCCCGCTGAAACGGCTTAAGAAAGTGGGCGGTATTATCCTCGCGGCTCCGTCATCTGGGGCGGGGAAAACCACTGTAACATTGGGTATTTTGCGTGCGTTATCTCGCTCGGGTCATGCCATTCGTTCTGCGAAGTCCGGCCCTGATTACATTGATCCACAATTTCACGCCGCAGCAACTGGCCGCCCCTGTGTGAACCTTGATGCATGGGCGATGACGTCTGAGCGCCTTAAAGCATTAGCCGCTGGCGACGGTGATCTGATCGTCGAAGGCGCGATGGGCCTATTTGATGGTGCGCCTCCCCATGGCAAAGGGTCCACTGCCGACCTCGCACGGACCCTCGACCTGCCTGTGGTTCTAATCGTGGATGCAAAGGCAATGTCACAGTCTGTTGCCGCTTTGGTTCGCGGCTTCATGGCGCACGACAAGCGTGTGAAGATTGTCGGTGTAATCCTGAACCATGTTGGGTCAGAACGACATTCAGACATGCTCAAAACCGCATTAACCCCGTTAAACATACCTGTTCTGGGGGCTATTCCGCGCGCACCAGCACTATCACGCCCATCACGACATCTTGGCCTTATTCAAGCCGGTGAAATGCCTGATCTTGAGTGTTTTTTGAACCAAGCGGCTGATATCGTCGTCAAGCACATTGATTTAAACAAACTAAGTGCCCTTATGACGCGCTCAGATTGGCCAGTAACGACGCAAGAAAAGTCGACGCCCCTTCGTATTGCAGTGGCAAAAGACGCGGCGTTTTCATTCACATACCCGCACTTGATCAGAGATTGGGAACAAAGCGGCGCAACGATCCTGCCATTTTCGCCCTTGGCAAATGATCCCGTACCTGACGCCGAGCATGTGTTTCTACCAGGTGGCTATCCAGAACTCTACGCGAGCACCCTCTCCCAAAACACAACCTTCATGCATAGCCTTAAAAGTGTCTCGCAATATTCTGATATATATGGAGAATGTGGTGGATTCATGACCCTTGGGGAAACCCTAATCGACGCCGAAGGCACGCCCCATAAAATGGCAGGGCTTCTGGGCCTTACGACCAGCTTTAAGCAACGTAAATTACATCTTGGGTACCGGATGCTTACGCAATTGGTCCCACACCCCCTTACGCAACACATGCCCGCCCAAAACACATTCGCAGCCCATGAATTTCATTACGCCAGTACGCTTAATGCTGAAGGGACAGCCTTGTTTAATGCAACCAACGCCGAAGGAACTGCGCTTGCCCCAATGGGGCTGATCGAAGGGCGCGTTGCTGGCTCATTTGCGCACATTATCGATCCCATCTGAAAAAACGCCGCACCCCATTGCCAACCTACGTCTCGAGGCGTAGCCAAATCCTCATGACACAAACCGCAGCCCAAATCCCTGACGACAGCCGCGCGAAACGCAACGTTGCAGTCCTCGTTCTCGCCCAAGCGATCCTTGGCGCTCAGATGCCAATGATCTTTGTTGTCGGAGGGCTGGCAGGCAAACAATTAGCATCCAATGTTTGTTGGGCAACCCTGCCAATCTCGCTCATCATTTTTGGGTCCATGACAACCGCTCCGTGGTTGTCCCCGTTGATGCAGTCACGTGGTCGGCGTTTTGGCTTTTATGTCGGTGCAATTGCTGGGGCGTTCGGTGCCGTAGTCGCAGCGTACGGTCTTTATATCGGGTCGTTTACGGTGCTGCTGATCGGGTCTTACTTCACCGGTATCTACATGTCCGCGCAGGGGTTTTATCGTTTTGCGGCAACAGACAACGCATCAGACAGCTTTAAACCCAAGGCGATTTCTTACGTTATGGCGGGTGGCCTACTGTCAGCGATCCTTGGCCCGCAACTTAACAAAATCGTCGATGGATACTCGGTTGTTCCCTTCTTGGGCACTTATATGGCGGTTGCCGCATTGAACCTGATTGGCATGTTCCTGTTTTTGGCACTTGATCTTCCAAAGGGCACGCGCGGCCAGCCCAAAGTTGAGGGTCCAGCCCCTCGCACCCGTGGACAGCTGTTGTCAGACCCCAATATCATCGTCGCGATGATTGTAGCACTTGTGTCCTATTCATTAATGAATCTAGTAATGACATCGACGCCGCTTGCGGTTGTAGGTTGCGGGTATGAGCTTGATAATGCGAACAATATTGTGTCTGCACACGTCCTTGCAATGTTCGCACCATCCTTCTTCACAGGCCATTTGATCGTGCGCTTCGGCGTCAAAACCGTCATGGCCATTGGCCTTGTGATCCTCACCTCTGCGGGCATCGCCGCCCTCTTTGGGGTCAGCATCGCCGATGGAAATCAACCCTCATTGGCGAGCTTTTACGCGGCCCTGATCCTCCTCGGCTTGGGGTGGAATTTTGGCTTCATCGGCGCCACAACGCTTTTGACGTCATCACACGCAGCCCACGAACGCGGCGTTATTCAGGGTCTCAACGATATGATCGTGTTCGGCTCAGTCATGGTGGCATCACTGGCGTCGGGTGGTTTGATGAATTGCTCAGGTGGTGAGCCGATTGCAGGCTGGACTGCGGTGAACATCGCCATGGCACCGTTCATTGCTTTGGCGGCTGGTGCGTTGATCTGG
>DQCL01000176.1 GCA_003533975.1 Octadecabacter sp.
TGAGAGATGGGATCACATACATCGAAATGGCCAGTGAAAATGTGAAGGCGGACCCAGCCACAACGCCGGGTAGCGTCAGTGGCAAGGTAATGCGTGTAAACCGGAACCAAGGTGTGGCGCCCAAAGACGAGGCAGCCTCGGGCAACGAGGCGTTTAGTTGCCGGATGACGGAATAGATAGGTAGTACCATGAAGTGCAAAAAGACATTTGCTGCCCCGATAATAAGAGCTGTTTCCGTGAACAGCATCCGAACGGGTTCATCCGTTATTCCAAGAGTTTGCAGGGTTGTGTTGATAAAACCGTTCGAGCGAAACAAAATCGACCAAGCGAATGCCTTAACGATGACGCCCAGCGACATTGGCAACACCAGTGCGACGAGAAAAACAGTCAGCCAGATGCCTTTTGCCCGCGCCATTGCAAAGGCTGTGGGGTAGGCGATGATTAATGCGAGAAGGGTGGTCAAAAGGGCCACCCGCAGGGTGCGCCACAAAACAGTCCGGTTGAACTCATCACTGAAAAAATCGATGTAGGTGATCAGGGTCAGCCCGTCAGTACTCTGAATGCTTTTGAACAAGAGCATCACGAGCGGCAGCGCATAAATAACCGCAAGAAACGCCAAGCCCGGCACAGCCAAAAGCGCAATGCGGTTTGAATGTGCGATCATGCTGGCACCTCGTGGATCAGGGTATCTTCAATGGCCCATCCCCAGTTGATCGTGTCGCCGCGCGCGTAGCCTGTCCTTATACCGGATAGTTCGCAGAGAAATTTATCGGTGTTTGATGTGGAGCCGTGCAGGACTGTTTTGGAGCCTAGCGTCATGACGTCATCAAGCTGAACTTGGATCTGGTTCATTCCAGCGGTTGGTTCAGGTGTGATCAACTCAGGACGTACGCCAACCTGTACAGATGTGCCCTGCGCGAATTCTCCATGCGCTTTTACAATGCCCAAGGCGGTTTGCACGTGGACAACGCCATCCGACTGGGTGCCGACCTGCCCTGCTAGACGCGTGGAAAGCCCAACAAAGTCCATAACAAAAGGCGATGCTGGTTTCGCATACAGGACAGAAGGTTGTGCGAATTGTTCGATTTTTCCACTATTCATGACCGCGATCCGGTCAGACACGCCCATGGCTTCTTCTTGATCGTGGGTCACGAAAATAGCGGTGATGCCAGAACTGCGTAACAGGGACTTCAGTTCAATTTGCATCGTTTCGCGCAGCTTGCGGTCTAGTGCGGAAAACGGTTCATCCAGGAGGAGCAGGTCGGGGGAAACCACCAAAGCGCGCGCAACGGCCACGCGCTGCTGTTGGCCACCGGACAGCGCCGAAACAGGGCGATCTGCAAAGCTGTCCATGCGGACAAGCGCTAATGCATCAGTAACGGGTTTGTGCGCATCCGCTTTGGCCATGCCCCGTGCGCGCAATCCAAAGGCCACGTTTTCTGCGACTGTTAAATGGGGAAACAGGGCGTAGTTTTGAAAGACTACCGATATGTTGCGCTTGTGCGCAGGCAAGGATGACACGTTCCGCCCGTCCAGAACGATATCGCCAGTATCGGCCTCCAGAAGACCGGCAATAATACGCAACAAAGTAGTTTTGCCGCAGCCCGAAGGACCAAGGAGCGAGACAAGCTCTCCCTTGGCCACTCGGAAGTTCATTTTGTCCATGACCACAGTGCCTTTGAACGACTTGTTCACGTCCACCACGTCAAGATAACGATTGGCTTGTGGACTGGGTTTTGTGGCCTCAACAGTCATAGCCTTAAAGGGCCATCATTTTGTCAAAACGGTCGATCCAAGTTGCGCGATTAGCGGCAACAAAGCTCCAGTCGGGTGCGTAGATTGGCACACCGTCCGGCACGACAGCGCCCGCAGTCACGGTTGTGTTGGCCGGCACAGATGAGGCAAAATCAGCGACCGCCGCCTGCATTTCAGGCCCCAACATTTCGTTGACATAGGCCTGTGCAAGTTCCGGATTTGGCCCCCCCTTCACTAGGCAAATCCCTGATGGCATCGCGAAAATACCCTCAGCCGGCGCGGCAAGGTCGACAGGCACACCTTGGGCTTTTCTGGGCAAGGTGTATGAGGAAAAGTTGCCCGAAAGCATGGAAATTTCACCCTGCTCAAGCAAGTTAAACGCTTGGCTCATCGTGGAATAGACGGTCAGCAAGTTGGGTTTGAGTTCTTCCAGCTTGGCGAAGGCAGCATCGATTTCGTACTGCGCCTCGGAAAATGGAAGGCCCGATCCAAGCATTGCAGCGGACATCAGGGTCCACATGCCTTCGGTGTTTTGCAAAGACGGAATAACGACCTGTCCCGCATTTTCAGGGTCCCAGAGCGCTGTCCACGACGGCACACCGTCTGCTTTATCAGTGTTGTAGGCGATGCCTGCCCATGGCTGCACATAGTTGCACCACATGCCGTCCATGTGCGTCGCGTCAGCACGCAGATCAGTCATGTTTGGCACAGCGTCAGGGGTGATCGGCGTCAATAGATCAGCCTCAACGGCCTGAATCATCACAGGGTCATCCATTTGGACGACGGACAGATACGGTGCGTCCTTGTTGGATGACATTTTCTCAAGGTTTACGGAGGATTTCGTGCCTTCAAAAATGATGTCGGCCCCGATCTTGTCTTTCATATATGGCGTCACAATCGACTCCATCCATGAGGTATGTGAGCCCGCACAGCCAATCACCAATTCACCAGATTGCGCGCGCAGGATTGAGGGCGCAGCCAGCGTTCCGATTGCTGCAAGCCCAGATGTTTTCAGTAACTTACGACGGGTCAAACCCCGTCCAAGAAGATGTGTCATGGATCAATTTCCTCTGTCAGCGTGGGACCATTCCTACGATGGCCTAAAATGGCATTCCATTTGACACTCTGGCCAGATCTGACAATGGATGAACAGGACAGCAGTGTGATTTCAGGCATATCTAAGAAGCGATGCTAATCACCTCGCAGTTTTGGAGCGATCGCTTAAGGAGTAAGCAAAATGAAAACTAAAATGGCATGCCATTTAAAGAACATGGCTCTTTTGTGCCCAATCGGGGGATTCGTGGCTCAGGGATCTTTGACACTTCGAGATGGCGTCATTGTCGCCTTAGGAGCGGAACCAAAGGCTGATGAAACAGTGATCGATGGCAAGGGCGCGCTATGCCTGCCGGGTCTGGTGAACACGCACAACCATTCACCATTGATGAGCGTGCGAGGCATGGTTGAAGACTTGGGATTTGCGCCGGCCTATACGCCAGGTGTGCCCCAAGGTCATTGGCTGTCTACCGAGGAAACGCAAATTCTTGCGCGACTCGGGGTGATGGAAATGCTGTGTGCCGGGGCAACAACCATCGTTGATTATTATCAGATGCCTGACGCGCTTGCGCGTGCGGCCGAGGCGTTTGGGTTACGCGCCATGATCGGTGGCAGGGTAATGGATGCGGATACGGCAGCCTTGGCCAACGGTCAATTTGTGCATGATCCTGAATTGGGCGAGGCGACTTTGGGCGCAGCAATGGATTTGATTACCACATGGGACGCCAAGGGCAATGATCGTATTAGCACCATTCTTGCCCCTCATGCCCCCGACACCTGCTCGCGGCAGATGCTTCAAACATTTGCTGATCTTGCGGCAAAGACTGGCAAACAGGTCCATACGCATCTTGCGCAATCCAAAATGGAAGTGGCACAGGTCCGATCCCGTGAAGGGCTATCGCCTGTTGAACTTCTGGACGATGTAGGCCTCCTGT
>DQCL01000220.1 GCA_003533975.1 Octadecabacter sp.
TCGCCATTTACCAGCCGAACGGCTTGCCCATCTTTGAGGTCGATTGCTGGATAGAGGATCATAGCGGCACCTGTGGTTTGCGTTGGCGCGTTTATGCACGGGCCCGCGCTGGATGCAACGTGCGGCGTTTGATGCGTACCCTAGGTGCGACCCTACGTTATGCTTGCTTGGAATCGCCGTTCGCGGGCAAGATATGGGTAATCTCAGGGAGGAGATACTGAAATGAAGACTTTTGCACTTACACTTGCGGCTGTTGTGGGACTTGCTGGGGCGGCTGTTGCTGACCCGCTTGAAGGGAGCTGGCGCACAGAAACTGATGACGGCGCATATGCTTACGTAACGATCGCACCATGCGGCGCTGCGCTCTGCGGTGTTATCGCGCGCACGTTCAACGCTTCTGGCGAATATCAGTCCGAAAATATTGGCCGGCAGATTGTTATCAACATGGCAGCGCAAGGTGGAAACGCCTACGAGGGGCAAGTTTGGCGTCCATCCAACGATAAAGTCTATCTTGGTAAAATGGATTTGAATGGCAACACTGTTCAACTTCGTGGCTGTGTAGCAGGTGGGCTTATCTGCGCTAGCCAGACGTGGACACGCAATTAAGGTACAACATTAAGGTCGTTCCGTAACGATCTGATATAAAATTAAAAAGCCGTGCTTCAGTTTTATGTTGTGCGGCTTTTTTATGGCGCCCATGTCAGGAAGTTCGCGATCATCCGAAGCCCTGCATCTTGGCTCTTTTCGGGGTGGAACTGTGCGCCAATGATGTTGTCGCGCCCGACGATTGCGGTGATGTCACCCGCGTAATCACAATGCGCTAAGCGTTGAACCGGATCGGCCAGAACCATCTGCCATGAGTGAACGAAATAGACGTGATCGCCAGTCTTTATGCCGTCCAGAACAGGGTGCGGGGTGTCGATGACAAGGTCGTTCCATCCCATGTGCGGAACGGGTAGGTTCGGGTCCGCTGGCGTGATCTTGTGAACCTCACCGTTAATCCAGCCAAAGCCATTGGTTTCTTCGTACTCAAAACCCTTCGTGGCGAGCAATTGCATGCCCACACAAATGCCCATGAACGGTACTGCACGCACCTCGACCGCCTCAATGATCGCGTCTGCGAGGCCGGAAATACCGTGAAGTTCTTTGCGGCAGTGAGGGTAGGCGCCATCGCCGGGCAGAACAACGCGTGTGGCCTTAGCGACGACATCAGGGTCACCGGTGACGATCACATCGCCTGCGCCCACCTCTGCTGCCATACGTTCGAACGCCTTTTGCGCCGAGTGCAGGTTGCCGCTGTCGTAGTCAATTAGGACCGTAGTCACAGAGCGCCCTTTGTTGACGGGATCGCGTCCGCCTTACGGGGATCAGTCTCAACCGCGATGCGCAAAGCACGGGCTACAGATTTGAAAGCGGCTTCAACGATGTGGTGGCTGTTAAAGCCGTGCAATTTGTCGATGTGCAACGTGATGCCACCCGCGCTGGACAGCGCTTGGAAGAATTCACGGACCAATTCGGTGTCAAACGTGCCGATTTTGGCGGTCGGCAGATCAAGATTGCAAACCAGATACGCGCGGCCCGACAAGTCCAACGCACAACGCACCTGCGCGTCATCCATAGCAAGATGACAATCGCCATAGCGGTTGATGCCGCGCTTGTCGCCCAAAGCGTCTGCCAAGGCTTGGCCAAGGGCAATTCCCACGTCCTCAACGGTGTGGTGATCGTCGATGTGCAGATCACCCGTCGCGCGGATCGTCATGTCGATGAGAGAGTGGCGCGCCAGCTGATCAAGCATATGGTCAAAGAAACCAACGCCGGTCTGATTATCGTAAACGCCTGTTCCGTCGAGGTTAATCTCGAGGGAAATATCTGTTTCCGCAGTTTTGCGGGTGATGGTGCTGGTGCGCATTGTATTGGGTTCCTTGATGTTGGCGCCCTTATAGGCCGCTCGAAGGGGTCCGAGCAACCGTGGTTCAACGGGGTGTGGTTTTCAGGTTGGGAGTGTGGTTTCAAGGGCCTTAGATACGGATCATCAGCAACGGAAGGGCGCGGTTATGCAGTCAGAATTTTGGGACGTTCCCGCGGGTAAAGTCGCGGCCGTTGTTACGCACTTACAGATGTTTGAACGCCCGGAACCACGCAAGGTGCCACCCGTTAACGCTGAATTGGTTTTCCATAAAAAGCCGGACCTTGATTGGTATCGCGACCTGTTTTCACGGGTTGGTGGATATGACTGGATGTGGTTTTCCCGCCTTGGGATGGAGGACACAGCCTTGGCCGCTGTCATTCATCACGCCGATGTTCAGATATATTCTGTGCGTGTGGATGGTCGGGATGAGGGGATGTTGGAACTTGATTTCCGTGTGCCTAACGAATGCGAGCTTGGGTACTTTGGCCTAACGTCTGCGATGGTCGGTACAGGGGCAGGGCGTTGGTTGATGGAACATGCGCTTGAAAAGGCATGGGAAAAACCAATCAGTCGCTTTCATGTTCACACCTGTACGCTGGATAGCCCTCAGGCGTTGCCGTTCTACATGCGAAGCGGATTTGAGGCATATAACCGACAAGTTGAGATTGCCGATGATCCACGGTTGATTGGCGTTCTGCCCCGCGACAGCAGCCCGCAACAACCAATCATTTAGGCGAATGCTTGGCTGAGGAAGCCAGCAACGTTCTTGGTGTCAATGTCTTCGATGCTGCGCAGTTTGACGTGGCGGCGTGCTTTGCCTTTGCCTTCCAGCAGCCCGTTCGGGTCATCAAAATCAGCACCTTTTGAGAATTCGACAGAAACGTGGCCTTTGTAGGCGAAGACTCCGCCAAGCAAGCTAACCGAATCCGGCAGTTCTGGGTCTGTCACGAAAGTGGTGCCGCCATACTTGGAGCCGATATGAGTGCTCGGGCGCAGGTCTTTGGCGCAGGCTATAACGGTTTCTATGATTGTTGATTTGACTGTTTCATCCATAGGCCACCCTAGAATGGCACAGCACCGCAGGCAACGCCGTCACGAGAGCATGACCTAGAAAAGCAAAAAGCCACCCGTCGGGGTGGCCTGTGCTTCCAGCTGGGTGAACTGGATCGAAATGGAGCGGGCGAGGCGATTC
>DQCL01000240.1 GCA_003533975.1 Octadecabacter sp.
AAAGAGGAAATGGCGGTATGATATCTGCCACCTAACGTAAAAGCTGCCTTTTCCAATATCGGTAATATTTCTGCATGGGAACGGGCTGTATCGTGCGTAACAACATCAACGCTACCCTTTCCAAGCCGCTCCTCCAGCTTCTGCACGATTTTGGCGTCGCTCTTGCGGGAAAAAATGCACGTTGGACTAAGGCCAGTATTGGACTTCAGCGTTTCGATAGAACGTGCATACCCATCCAGATCATAGTTTTGCAGACCGGCAGATCATGTTACGCAAAAGTATTTTGGTGTCGCGCCTATTGCCACACGATCGAGCGAATCCTTGGCATCTACAAATGCGAAATCGGGGCATAGGGTCGCGCGGTTGATACCGTCACTGGTTGCCATGTTAAGAGATTTTGTTTCCCGAAAGACGTTAAGGTCAAACGAGTTGAAGATATTCTTGGCAGCGTTTAGATCAATATCCGAATTTGTGACAAAACTCTGGTTTATTGAAATAACGGGCTTTTTCCAAAGTTTTTTCGCCAAATAGGGTAATCCAAAGACTCTACAGTTTTCATAGTGTTTCAAAGGCCCCATTGTTCCTTCCCCCTGAAAGAATATCAAATCGGAGGCTTTAACCGTTTCGACGTGTTCTCTGAACCGGTCTTCACACAATTTCTCAAGCAGCTTGAGGTCGTTCATGCTTGGGTTCTTATTGGAGTAGATTTCTCTCAGGCGGTCGCCGAATTGACGCCGCTGCAAAACGTCCTTGATATGGCTATGAGGAAACAAAACAGTGGAAATCTGGGTGAACCCATGGGGTTTCAGAATATGTGACAGGAATCTGTAAAGTCCGATACTCGTAGCTTGGCAGCCCCAATTCGCGCGGTCAGCAGTAAAGTTGAGTATTGCGGCTCTCATTAATTGTCCTCAGGTTGGTATTGAAACTGTACTATTGGAGGGAGAAAGTAGAGATCACTCGATTTTAAGCACAGGATCAATCAAAATCATCCCACGTCAGTTGTTGGTTCTTCTTCACTTCGACTTTAAGCGTTTTTCCCACGACTTTGTCAAAATCATAGCCCGCAATCGCACCGGACCCAGGGCGGCGGGCCCAGATGTCTGACTCAGTAATCGTGTGGCCTGCGGGCAGGTCGGCGTCGGCGACGACGGACGCGCGGGCGAAGCGGTAGACGTCTTCTTCTGCGGCGGTGCGTTCTTTGGGGTTGTGCAGGGCCGTGTGAATTTCACGCGAACGATCAATCAGGTGGCGCAGCTCGGACGGGTCCATTGAGCAGCTGATATCAGGGCCTTTGCGGTATCGTGTGTCCGTGTAATGGCGTTCCAGAATATTGGCGCCAAGGGCAACCGATGCGAGTGCCATTTCCGGTCCGATCGAGTGATCCGAAAAGCCGACAACCGCGTTTGGAAAGGCGTTTCGCAGGTCTGTAACGCCTTGCAAAGACACGATTTCAGGTGGAGACGGGTAAAGATTGGTGCATTCCAGAAGCGCGTAATCTACGCCGCTGTCTTCCAAGATTTGAACGCTTGCGCGGATGCTTTCAATTGTCTGCATCCCCGTGGACATGATGACCGGTTTGCCTTTGGAGGCGACGTGGCGGATGAGGGGCAGGTTGTCCGCCTCACCAGAGCCAATTTTATAGGCCGGCACGTCGAGGGTTTCGAGGAAATCACACGCGGCGCGGCTGAACGGGGTGGAAATGAAGATCATCCCTAGGTCTTCGATATAGTCTTTCAACGCGGCTTCGTCTTCGCGGTTGAGCGCGCATTGCGCCATAACATCCCAGATCGAAACATCGGCGTTCGGGGGGAAGATTTGCTTTGCTTCCTCGGTCATCTCGTCTTCAACGATATGGGTCTGGTGCTTGACCATTTCACAGCCCGAAAGTGCTGCCAAACGCGCCATTTCTTTCGCAACCTCAAGGCTGCCGCCGTGGTTAATGCCGATCTCGGCAATAACGAGGGGCGGGTGGTCTGGGCCGATGTCGCGGTTGGCGATTTTCATGTGGTCACTCCGATTAATTGAGGCAGTTGTGCCACGCGCTGAAAGGAAACTCTAGACGTCGCGTGTCTGCGCAACCGTGTCGCTAGTCCCAGCGCCGATGCACCCAGAAATATTGATCGGGATGGGCGCGCACACGGGCTTCTAGGCGATCTGTAACATCGCGCATGATTTGCTCTGGTGTGGTCAGCTCAACAGGGGCTTCTACGTTAATGTCGAAATTCAAACCGTCTTCGCGACGTGTGCCAAAGTAGGGCAGGATCAACGCGCCGGTTTTCAGGGCGATCGCACCAAGCCCCGTAGAGGTATGTGCGGGATGGCCGAGAAACGGAATTCTCGGGTATTTTTTCAGGCGCACATCAAACAGCATTACGCCCATGCCACCCTCATTCAGCGAACGCATAAAGCCTGCCATGCCTTCGCGATCTACCGGGAAGATCGGGCCGGACACATCTTTGATCGTGCTGAGGTAGTGTTCGTTGAAATAGGGGTTTGAGATTGGTTTGTAGATGCCGCCAATTGTATAACCCAAGCGGTTTAAAACATGGCGCGGCGCGTCGTGGTTCCCCAAATGGCCGGAGACGAACAACACAGGGCGGCCGTCTGCTTTGGCTTTGATCAGTGGTTCTAGGCCAGCACCTTTCGGCATGGTGTCTGCCAGTTGTGCTGTGTAATCACGGCGCGAATAGCCCTCGATCATGGTGCGACCAAAATTATTGCAACACGCGCGGGCAAGCCGGTTCACTTCGGCTGTATCCATGTCTGGCCAGATCAATCTAATCTGTGTGCGGGACCGTTTCAGATAACCTGCCGAGGGGGCCACAAGCCGTTCAGCCATCGCACCGAAC
>DQCL01000048.1 GCA_003533975.1 Octadecabacter sp.
GCGTCTTCGATTGAGATAACTTTCATGCCGACCTTAGCCATTGGGCTGTCCGCCATGCCAGGTTTGCTTTGCGTGAACAGCACCAACGTTGGCTTCACGCTGGCGTCTGGATATGCAAAATCGCGATCCCCAGCAGAGCCACGTGACACCTGCAAATAGATCATGCCATCGACAATGTCGTTGGCGCGCACAAGTTCGCGGTGAATTTCGAGCAGGTCGTCAAACGCTTCGGGCTTTTGCATCTCAAGCTCGTTCAAGGAGCGTTCAAGGCGCTTTGCGTGGCCCTCAAAATCGATAAGCTTACCGCCTAAAACAGACGTAACCTCATAGACGCCATCTGCCATCAAGAACGAACGATCAAAGATCGAAATCTTTGCATCTTCTTCAGGAAGGTAATCCCCATTCACGTAAACTGTACGGCTCATGTCGTTATCCCCAGAGTGCTGCGACGGGTGGATGCACGCCGTCTTCGTCAAATTGTAGTGCGTAGTCTCGGTCTTCGGACAATAGCAGCGGCCCGTCAAGGTCTACGACCTCGGCGCCTTGCGCAACAATCGTCGCGGGTGCCATCGCAAGCGACGATCCAACCATACATCCGACCATCACTTTGTAGCCCTCAGCACGCGCGGCGGCGTTTAACGCAAGCGCCTCCGTAAGACCGCCAGTTTTGTCGAGCTTGATGTTCACCATATCGTACTTGCCCTTAAGGTCCGGCAGCGATGCACGATCATGACAGCTTTCGTCTGCGCAGACCGGCAGAGGGCGTTCAATTTCAGCGAGCATTCCATCTTGTCCCGCTGGCATAGGCTGTTCGACCATGCTCACGCCAAGGCGGATCAAATGCGGCGCGAGGTCTGAGTAAACTTCGGCGCTCCAACCTTCGTTGGCATCCACGATGATCGTGCTTTTCGGCGCCCCGGCCCGTACCGCTTCAAGGCGCGCCATATCATCTGGCGTGCCCAACTTGATCTTGAGTAACGGCCGGTGCGCGTGCTTTGCTGCTGACGCCTTCATGTTTTCAGCCGTATCAAGCGACAGCGTAAATGCTGTAATGCAAGGTTTCGGCGTAGCAACGCCCACCAGTTCCCAGACACGTTTGCCAGCGGTCTTCGCCTCCAAATCCCACAACGCGCAATCAACCGCATTACGCGCCGCCCCCGCATCCAGCAAATCGTAAAGAGTCGCGCGGCTCACGTCTTCGGGCAGACCCGCAACCTGCGCACTCACACTATCCAAGGTTTCGCCATACCGCGCATAAGGCACACATTCCCCCCACCCGGTCACGCCTTCACGTGTAACCTTCACCGTCAAAACTTTTGCTTCGGTGCGCGAGCCACGAGAGATCGTAAAGACTTCCGCCAATTGGAATACATCCTGAGTGACAGTAATTGTCATGCCGCGTCTCCTAAGTTCATCTTGGTAGAAAAACTCCCGCACGGGCGAAAGTCACACCGACTGCCTTAAATGGCTTCAAGCGCGTCTACCAGACGTCCGGCACCGTGGCGGAACGGATCAACAGTCGGAAGACCCATGCGGGTTTCGATTTCAGCCAAACATTCGTTCGCTTCAGTTTCAGTCAAATGTTGGGTGTTCACGGAAATCCCAACAACTTCACAGTTCGGATTCACAACGCGTGCCAGTTGCAGTGCTGTATCGCGCAGCGTCTCAAGCGAAGGCAAATTGTAGTCCGGCAGGCCGCGCATGTGGGTGCGGGTCGGCTCATGCGCCAGAACCAGCGCGTCTGGCTGACCACCATGCACCAACGCCAAAGTTACGCCTGAATAGGACGCATGAAACAGGCTGCCTTGTCCCTCAATATGATCCCAGTGATCGGCATCATTATCCGGTGTCAGGTATTCAACAGCACCGGCCATAAAGTCCGCAACGACTGCGTCCAACGGCACCCCACCACCCGTGATCAAAATCCCTGTCTGACCTGTTGGACGGAACGTGGATTTCATGCCGCGTTTGCGCATTTCCGCATCCATCGCGAGGCCTGTGTACATTTTGCCGACAGAACAATCTGTCCCGACTGCCAAGCATCTCTTGCCCGTCCGCTTCACACCAGACGCAATTGGATATGCCACCGAAGGAATACGGACGTCATGAAGTGTCCGTCCTGCGACATGTGCAGCGGCAACCAGATCATTCTCATCGCGCAACAGATTGTGCAGACCCGAAGCCAAATCGTACCCCATTGCAAGCGCGTCAATCAAAACGTCTTTCCATGCCTGCGAAATAACACCGCCACGGTTGGCAACACCGATCACCAATGTCCGCGCACCTGCGTCCCATGCTTCCTGCAACGTCAGATCATCAATCTCAACACTGGCCCCACACCCCGCCAGACGGAACTGACCGACAGCGTTTTCAGGGCGCCAGTCTTTGATGCCTTGGGCAACTTTCGCGGCAAGTTGATCCGGCGCATCGCCGAGGAACAAAAGATAGGGTGTGGGAATCATCGCGGCCTCCAGGGTTTTGCTGAATGTGAGGCGGGGTTGGTGGGAAAATGTTCTTAATCAGAAGTAAAGATCGTGAATTTAAATGAATTATTGCAGAAGTTGCCACTTTTGCGCGAAATTTTCCCGATGCAATATCTTCTGCGCTCGCGAATTCGCACTTGCAGCATCTTGCGCAATAATCTACCCCTCAGGCCAATCAGTACGTAATTTCATTACCTCAAGGATTCCCCATGTCTTTTCGCTTGCAGCCCACTCCAGTCGCCCGCCCGAACCGTTGCCAGTTGTTTGGCCCAGGGTCGAACGCCAAACTGCACCCTAAAATGGCGGCAAGCGCGGCAGATGTCATCAACCTCGACCTCGAAGATTCCGTAAGCCCGTCTGACAAAGACGCGGCACGGGCGAATGTGATTGAAGCGATCAACACGATTGATTGGGGCAATAAAACCCTGTCCGTGCGCATCAACGGATTGGACACTCCGTATTGGTATCGCGACGTGGTTGATCTGCTGGAACAAGCTGGCGACCGTCTGGATCAAATCATGATCCCCAAGGTTGGCTGC
>DQCL01000011.1 GCA_003533975.1 Octadecabacter sp.
TTTAAGGTTAACGTCGTCATTCGTGGGCTGTGCACCTGTTGGCGTTTGAGTTCGCCCATAAATCAGGGCCAGTAACAACCCTGACGACGCACAGAGTGTATGCGAAGCGGACGAAACGGGCCTTAGCCCTCGCGATGCGCACGTCCGCTTTCTTTTGATTGCACGAAACAGGAACTGCATTCCAGGCCAGAAACTGGCTGCTCAAACAGCATCGTCTTTAGGCTAAGCTTGGCAGCCAAAGAACGATTGAAGGGAACGCGACCAGCAATGCGATGGTGACGCCGTCCGCGATGAAGAACGGTGTGACGCCCTTGAACACATCTTGGACAGACAAATCGTCTCTAACACCAGCAACCACGAAACAGTTCAAACCGATGGGCGGTGTGATCAGGCAAAACTCTGCCATCTTCACGACTAGAATACCGAACCAGATCGCACACATCGGGCCAGACATGCCGAATGTACTTTCCGCGGCGCTTACGGCCTCGCCACCGTTAAGGGCCATGACCGCAGGGTAGACGACGGGCAGGGTCAACAGCAGCATTCCAATCGCGTCCATGAACATCCCCAGCACGGCATAGGCCAGCAGGATACAGATCAGGATCAACATTGGTGCCATCGTGAGCGACACGATCCAATCGGAGAATGCAGCAGGCAGTTCGGCAAACCCTAAGAAACGCACATAGATCAAAACGCCCCAGATGATCGAGAAGATCATCACGCTCAGCTTTGCGGTCTCAAGCAACGCATCCTTCAGCTGGGTCCAACGCATGCCTTGGTACAAGGCCATCAGTAAAACAACAAACGCGCCAATTGCGCCGCCTTCGGTTGGTGTACCCCATGCGTCGCCGCCAAATGGATTATAGACAAAGCAAACAATGGTTACGACGACGAAAACGATTGGAAGCGCGGGTGGTAGTGAGGCAAAGCGTTCGCGCCATGTGAAACCTGTGACCGGCGGACCGACATTCTTGAACACAACTGCGATACCGATAATCAGGCCCGCGTAAACGATTGCGGAGAATATGCCCGGGATAAAGCCAGCCAACAGTAGCTTTCCGACGTCTTGTTCAACAATGATCGCGTAGATCACGAGAATCGCGGATGGCGGGATGAGGGATGCAAGTGTGCCACCAGCTGCGACAACGCCTGCGGCGAATTTTTTGTTGTATCCGTTGGCCAGCATTTCAGGGATAGCGATGCGTGCGAAGACGGCGGATGTGGCGACAGATGCGCCAGATACTGCCGCAAAACCCGCTGTCGCGAACACGGTTGAAACCGCTAAACCACCGGGTACCCAAGCGATCCAGCGCTTGGCGGCTTCGAACAATGCCTTCGTAAGTCCTGCATAATACGCAAGGTAGCCAATCAGAATGAATGTCGGGATCAGGCTGAGTGCTTGGCTAGAAACTTTGGAGTGCGGGACTTGGCCTGCTGTTTTTGCAGCGACGGTTAGTGCCCAGCTAAATTCTTCGGGGTCGTAGCCTTTTTTAGACCAGAATATCCAAATCAGGCCGACCACTCCGGCCATTGCAGCGGCAAACGCCACGCGCATGCCAAGCACAACCATAACCAACATGCCGCCGGTGACCCAAAGGCCAATTTCAATCGGTTCCATTAGTTTTGATCCTTCAATTGATCAGCTTCCATTTGGGCTTGCGTGGCGGCGTTTGCGACCATCGGAACGGCAATGGCCTGTCCGGTCTTGATTGCGCGACCATAGGCCCAAACCTGCAAACACAAGCGCAGGCACAGCACGCTAAAGGCCAGTGGTGCCATTAATTTTGCGGGCCAGATTGGGAGCGCGATATCCATCGAACTGTCGCGGCTCCACATTGGTGCGGCGAAATCAAAACTCCGGGCGAAATGGGCCCAGCTGCCCCAAACGAGCAGCAACATGAGCGCTAAAACGGCGAGTGTGGTGATAAGTTCAACGACATAAAGGGTACGCCCCCGCAGGGCCCCAACCACGATATCCATGCGGATGTGAGCCCCTTCGCGCATTACGAATGAAATCCCCATGAAGGCGATCAGCGGCATAGCCTGTTCAATCCAGTCCACATATCCGGGCAAGGGGCTGTTGAACGCATTGCGCCCACTGACAGACACCACGGCCAGCAACATAAGCGAGAAAACCGCCAATCCACTGATTAATGCGAAACCGCGTTCAAGGCGCAAAAGCGCGTGGTCAATTTTGCTAAGCGTGGAATCATCGCTCAGCACTAAGGAAGCGACCGCCATGGGACCCTCAATTCGATGCTAAATTGTTAGGAAAAGCAGCCCTGCGCACTGGTATGTGCACAGGGCTGCTGGTTGGTTTAGTTCGCGGCTGCGATCATGCCCGTTACCATGTCATAGAGCTCTTGCGCAGGAAGACCTGCGGCTGTGTTTTGCTCGATCCATGCGGCTGCTGCAGGTGCTGCTGCGGCCTCTTTGAAGGCTTCGATTTCAGAATCAGCGAAGGTCACTTGTGTGATGCCGCGTTCTTCTAGTGCAGGACCCCAAGCGTCCATTGTCGCGCCATTGTAGTTGGCAATGTAGTGATCAAGGGCTTCGTCAACAGAACCGAGCAATGCATCGCGGTGATCATCACTTAGGCCTGAAAGTGCGTCAGAGTTCACAACAACAGGGCAGTTCACAGTGCCCGGGTTGAGGTTTGTCGTCCACCATGTGCCATTTTCGATCGTGCCGAATGACATGTGTGCGTGTGGCGCAAAGCTAACGGCTTTGACAACACCAGAGTCCATCGCCTGACGGACCTCAGAGGCGGACATAGACGTTGGGACAGCACCGACTGCTTCCATTGCGGCACCGATGCCACCCGTTGCACGAATGCTCAGGCCTGCAAAGTCAGCCAAAGTTTCTGGCGCATCGCCAACACCGACAATGTTGTATTGTGGCAGTGGTGACGGCATCACGAGTGTCGCATTCCAACGCGCCAAATCGGCGATTGCCGCAGGGTGCTGATACACGGCCATAGACAGTGCAACTTCTTGCTCAAGCGATGTCACGCCGAGGAATGGCAATTCAAGAACGGTGATGGATGGGTTCTTATCGCGGTGGTAACCCGCACAGAATTGCGCCATTTCGAATGCGCCGATGGAAATCCCGTCAAGGTTTTCGCGGTTGTTGGACAGCCCGCCGTAGCTGATGTTCAATGTGAATTCGCCATCAGTTTTTTCGCTAACGAGTTCCGCCAGCTTTTCCACGTGGGCCGTGAACGCGCGTGGCGATCCCCAAAGTGAAACGTTCCACTCTTCAGCGACTGCTTGACCAGCAAAGGCTATTGCAACAGCTGCAATGGCTGTACGGTTTAAATATCTATTCATTGTAAAGTTCCTCCCAACTTTATGTGTGGGGAGACTAGACACCAAAGTTCGAGCGAAGACTCATGAAGAAATTTGCGAGGGCTGGAAGGGCGGCCCTGCGGATTTCCGCAAGGGCCAAAAACGTTACAAAAGAGCGTCTTTATCGAGGCCTAATTTCACTATCTTTTCGTTCAAAGTCCGCCTCCCAATTTCCAGTGCTGCGGCAACCTCGTCCATGCGGCCTTCATAGGTTGCGATGGCTCTGCCAATCATCTGGCGTTCAAATGCAGCAACAGCGGCCCGCAGGCCCGAACGTTCGAGCGTATCAATACTGACGCCGGCAATTGCGTCAGGCATCGCGCCAAACCCATGTTGCGCCATCATAACCCGTCGCTGCCCCACATTGCGCAATTCACGGACATTTCCGGGCCAATCGTGGGCTAAAAGAGAGGCCAAATCCGTGTCTGACAATTCCGGCGCATCGCACCCTAGCTGGAGGGCAAATTGTTGCATGAACCGCAAAATGAGCAGTGCGATATCATCAAGACGCGTGCGCAACGGCGGTAGATGCAAACCAACCCCATCCAACCGGAAAAGAAGATCCGCACGCAAACGGCCGTCCTTCATCGCAGCATCTGTGTCGACGTTGGTGGCGGACACGACGCGAATGTTAACCTTCTCGGGTGTGCCTTGTTCAGGATCTAGCACTTCTTTGGTGTCGATCAGCCGCAAAAGCATCGGTTGCAGCTCAAGCGGGCAAGCGCATATTTCATCAAGGAACAGTGTACCGCCATTCGCGCTGCGGGCCACAAGTGGTAATTGATCTGCATGAAGTTGGGCCGCATTCACCGCGATATACGGGCCATCGCAGCGCGCCGAAATGTCGTGCAACGCGCGCGCGACCAATTCTTTGCCTGTACCTGTTTCACCATGCAAAAGAACGGCTGCATCGTTGCCCGCAAGCATCGCGATCATATCGCGCAGACGCACCATTTCAGGCGTTTGGCCCAGGATCACCTGATCCAAACCCGACAGTTGTTGCAATCTGTCTTTCAGACGTTGGTTGCTTTCACGCATTTGATGCTGGTCTGCGGCATGTGACAGGATCGAGATGAGGCGTTTGGGGTCATATGGCTTTTCGACAAAACTATACGCCCCTTGGTTCATCGCTTCGACGGCCATGGGAATGTCACCGTGGGCGGAAATCAGCACAACAGGTGGTGCGGCTTCAAGCGTGCGCAGCAGATCAAGCCCTGACATTTCAGGCATCCGCACATCCGATAGGATAGCATCGGGTTGAAACTGGGTGATCCAACGGTGCGCATCCGTCGCGCGGGCCAGTGCCTTAACAGTCCAACCCACAGCTTCAAACAGGTCGACCAGCGACGAGCGCATCAAGCGATCATCATCGATGACCAATATACGAAAGTGGTTCATTTGACCGCATCCTTTGGTGCGCATGGTAGATCAATGCGGAACGTAGCACCGCCCGCGCGGTTGTCCCATGCGGTGATTGTTCCGCCATGATCAGACACAATTCCAGCCGAAATTGTAAGGCCAAGCCCCATACCTTGGCCGCTTTCGCGCGTGGTCGCGAAGGGTTCTCTGAGATCATCGAGCGTGTAGTCACCCAACCCGTGCCCCGTGTCTGTCACATCAAGGTAAAGGCGGTCTTTGTCGGTAGTTGTCACAATATTAATCTGGCGAACGTCTGCACCGTCGACAGCATCAAGGGCGTTGCGGACTATGTTTGTGATCACCTGTTCAAGCCGCAGACGGTTGGCGTGTACGAGCACTGGTATTTTCAGGTTTTGGACCTCGATGGATGCGTCAGCCCGCGTAATACTGGGCACCAAAAGTTCGAGTGCATCCGTCACGATTTGCTCGATATCAATCGCTTCAAACTTATCGCGACCTTTGCGAGAGAAGAACTTCAACTGTTTTGTGATGTTTTCCATCCGCGCAACAAGGCCTTGCATCTTTTCACCCAACACAGATGGCCCCGCAGTCATTTCAGAGGCGACGATCTGGTTGCGCATGGCAGCAATCGGTTGCCCCAATTCATGGGTGACCGAGGATGCCAGTTGACCAAGAGCGGCCAGACGGCCAGCGCGTTCCAAATCGGCTTGGGTCTTTTGCAAAGCGTGTTCTGCACTGCGCCGTTCATCAATTTCTATAGCAAGGCGTTCATTGGCGCGGCGCAATAAAACCTCTTCATCTTCCGATTTCCGCAACGCTTCGCCCATCAACCGGCCGCGGCGAATTTGAAGGGCGATGATTGCTAAAACAGCCGCCAGCACCATTGCCCCTGTCGTAAGCGCCGCGCGTGTTACAGCTTCGTCATCAGGAAGAAAAAAATGTAATTCCCAGCTGTTGGGTAGGTCTTTCGTGGAAAGGTACAAAAAATGTTGCCCGCCAATGTCTGCCGTTTGATCAAAATGGTTTGCCGACCACTCCAGCGGGTCAAGCGGTTCTTGTCCAAATTGGCGAAACGAGGCCATGAGCACTCGTTGCTGTTGGGTTAAGACATCAAGCGATTTATAGCGCCATTCCGGTTCAGATGCCAAAAGCACAATACCATTTGCATCCGTCAACATGATGCGCTCTCCGGATGCCTGCCAACTGTCTTGTAATGCCGACAGATTTACCTTGATCGCGATCACACCAGACGGGCCATCGGCGGTGAAGCCCACGGGCATCGCATAAAAATAGCCAGGTATGCCGGTCGTCGCGCCGATCCCATAAAATTCGGCCAATTCGCCATTCATAGCGTCCTGAAAATACGGGCGAAATGAATAGTTTTGCCCGACGAAACTGCTTGGTAATTGCGCGTTAGATGCCGCAATCGTCAGCCCAGTTCGATCCATCAAATAGATGGCATCTAAGCCCGCACTTTGTGCAAACCGCGCGAGGCGCACGCTCAGTATCTGGGGGTCGGCTCCCGCTAACGTGCCTTGCACGACAGAATCCAGTGACAGTAAAAATGGAAGATGAGCGAAATGGCGCAGTTCGTTTTCGGCCGTGCTGCGATAAAGCGTTAGGCGTGCTGCTGCACGGTCAAGCTCTTGACCTTTGAAGTATGTATAGGATCCATAAAACAAACCTATCGTGCAGGTTACAAAAGCAGCAACCAAAAGGAGATGTGTCCGACGCATGCCATGTGGTGCCCCGAACGGTGCAAGAAATCAACTGGTTCTAAGGTTACGGTGCCTGGCCCAAATTCACCCCAGCCTAATTCTAAGGCTGAGGATGCTAATGGTCTTTGTCGCGCCCCGCGCAAAGCCCTAGCGGATCCGAGGACGCGTGTCATGTCTGACGTCCGCGGCCCAATAGGGCAATTTGCACGGAGAGTGTTTGTTGCTCATCGTAGCCACTGAAGACTGGACGATGAGAAAGACAACGAAGAGCCATGCGAGAAAAGCGCTCCGTTTCTGTGCGGCGAACGACTGCTTTTGGCGACGCGCCAAAACCGCCGGTTGCTCCTGAAACAGGCAGCTGACTTGACGTGGCGCAGTTGCGATGCGTTCCTGTCTTTCTCTGATAGGAGTTTCAAATGCGCTATTTACCTTTAGCTTTCGTAATTTTCTTGATTCCGCTCGGCTTGCTGTTGGCGATCCCTGCGCCCTTTTGGGGCGGAGCAATATCTGGCCTTGCTTTGCTTTTGTCGCTCGTAGGGGGCTACGATCTATTTCAAAACAAAAGCGCAGTTCTAAAAAACTACCCCTTAGTGGCCCGATTGCGATTTCTGTTTGAGCATTTTCGCCCAGAAATCCGCCAATATTTCCTCGAAAGCGATCACGAGGAAACGCCCTTTTCTCGCGAACAACGTGCGCTGGTTTACCGGCGCGCGAAGGGCATGGAAGGCTTGCGGCCTTTTGGAACTTTGCGAAACGTTAACGAAGTCGGGCATGAGTGGATCAACCATTCTGTTGCGCCGCAACACTTGCCGGATGTGCCATTCACGGTCGTGTTTGGAGGGCCCGATTGTAAGAAGCCGTACTCGGGGTCGGTAATGAACATCTCGGGAATGTCCTATGGTGCTTTGTCTCCGAACGCGATCGAGGCCTTGAACCAAGGTGCGAAAACCGGGGGGTTCGCCCATACAACCGGCGAAGGATCTATCTCAAAATTCCACCGCAAGCATGGTGGAGATTTGATCTGGCAGATTGGCAGCGGTTACTTTGGATGCCGGACAACAGACGGTCAATTTGATCCCGTGAAATTCACTGAGACGTCGGCGGATGATCAAGTGAAGATGATCGAAATCAAATTGTCCCAAGGCGCAAAACCTGGCCACGGTGGTATTTTGCTTGGCGCTAAAGTCACGTCAGAAATCGCAGCGGCGCGAGGGGTTGAAGTCGGGGTCGATTGCGTCAGCCCAAGCGCGCATAGTGTCTTCTCAACGCCGTTGGAGCTCTGCGCCTTTATCGCAAAACTGCGCGACCTTTCTGGTGGGAAGCCAATCGGATTCAAATTGTGTGTCGGTCATCCGTGGGAATGGTTCGCGATTGCGAAGGCGATCAAGGAAAGTGGGATCAGTCCAGATTTCATAACGGTTGATGGCGCTGAGGGCGGGACAGGTGCGGCGCCGGTCGAATTTGCTGATCACAAAGGCGCGCCGTTGCGCGAAGGGCTGATGCTGGTACACAATACGCTTGTTGGCCTCGGCATCCGCGAAGATGTTAAGATCATCGCGTCCGGTAAATTGATCAGCGCCTTCGATATGTGTCGCGTTTTCGCCCTCGGCGCAGACAGTTGCAACGTCGCGCGTGGGTTTATGTTTGCACTCGGCTGCATTCAGGCACAGGCGTGTCACACAGGTAAGTGCCCGACCGGCGTGACGACACAAGATCCGGGTCGCTACAAGGCTCTCGTGGTTCCAGACAAAGGTGCGCGCGTTTCTAGCTTCCACAAAAATACTATGATCGCGCTGCGCGAAGCGGTTTCGTCTTCAGGACTTTCCCATCCAAACGAATTCACGCCCCATCATTTGATGATCCGAATAAACAGCCGCGAGGCGAGATCCGCGGCCAGCCAATACTTGTGGTTGGAAAAGGGTGATCTGCAAGCTGATGAAACCCGGCATCCTGCGTTTACCAAGTACTGGGACCGTGCGCAGTCCGGATCTTTTTCCAGCGTTGTTTGAACCTGCGCAAAGTAAGCGTCATGGGGCCATCTGAATGAGTTTGGGGGGGCGAGGCAAGCGAAGAAGCCAATTCGACATAGTAGGGCTCGCTGTCTCGACACTCACCGGTGTTAGGTGCCTAGACCATAAAAAAGGCCGCCCCTAAGGGGCGGCCTTTCTGCTTTATGTAGCACACTACTAGTGTGTGAACTTCTTGATCTCGCCTGACTTTAGGCGGGCGCTGTAAGACACCAGCTCTGCGCGCACGACCTTCATCAGGAAGTACAGACAGAAGATGTTAACGACAGCCATCGCAAAGATAGCAGCATCGGAGAAGTCGATGACAGGCCCGAGGCTGGCCGCCGCACCGATCACGATGAAGATACAGAAGATGATCTTAAAGATCAGCTCAGTAGTCTTGCCTTCACCAAACAGGTACGTCCACGCTTTCAGGCCGTAGTAGGACCATGAAATCATAGTGGAAAACGCGAACAGGATCACGGCAATCGCCAGTACGTAAGGGAACCAACTGATGGCTGACCCAAAGGCTGCGGATGTCAAAGCCACACCGCCGTTACCGTCTACCGTCGCAATGGCAGAACCAGCTTCGTTCAGCATGTAATTGCCTGTGCTTTGATCGATCATCAATTGACCGGAGATCGTGATGACCAACGCAGTCATCGTACAGATGACAACCGTATCAATCAGAGGCTCAAGCAAAGACACGAAGCCTTCGGTGATTGGTTCTTTGGTTTTCACCGCAGAGTGGGCAATCGCCGCAGACCCGACACCGGCTTCGTTCGAGAACGCCGCCCGTTTGAAACCTTGGATCAACGCACCAACCATACCGCCTGCAACGCCAAGACCCGTGAAGGCACCCGCGAAGATTTGGCCAAAAGCCCAGCCGATCATGTTGTAGTTCACAATAAGAACGATCAACGCCGCGCCCACATAGAGGATGCCCATGAATGGAACGACCTTTTCTGTGACACGTGCGATGGACTTGATCCCACCTACGATGACTGCAAAAACAACCGCTGCAAAGATTAGCCCTGTAATCCAACCCGGGAAGTCGCCCGTGATTTGTGTGATTTGAGCGTGTGCTTGGTTGGCTTGGAACATGTTCCCTCCACCCAAAGCGCCCAAGATACAGAAGATCGAGAACACCACAGCAAGGATCTTACCGCCCGGCAAGCCGAGTTCGTCAAAGCCTTTTGAGATGTAATACATCGGGCCACCAGACACAGTGCCGTCTGGGTATTCGTTGCGATACTTCACGCCCAACGTACATTCAGTAAACTTGGATGCCATGCCTAAAAGACCCGCAAGGATCATCCAGAACGTGGCGCCAGGTCCACCGATACCAACTGCAACAGCAACACCCGCGATATTACCAAGTCCGACGGTTCCGGACAGCGCAGTGGCAAGCGCCTGGAAGTGGCTGACCTCGCCTGCGTCATTTGGGTCGGAATAATCGCCCTTTACCAGTGAAATTGCATGGCCAAAAAAGCGAAACTGAACAAGAGCAAAGTAAATCGTAAAGACCGATGCGCCGATGACCAGCCACATCACAATCCACGGAAACGATGTACCGGGGATGGGTGCGAAAATCGCGCTGACAAACCAGCCAGTCGCGCCGGCAAATGCCGAATTCACTTTTTCATCTAGTGTCATAGCTGCTTCTTGTGCCGAAGCAGGGACCGCAATCGCAAAGAATGCGGCCGCTGTGAGGAATAGTCTGTAAATGAAATTCATAGCGTTGCTCCTTATGCGACGACCGTGACAGGAACGCGGGCGTTCATCACGAGATTACCGGTTGAGCTGCCAAAGAGACGGGTCGTCAGACCGCCCGCACTTGAACGCGCTACGATGATTTGGCTAGCGCCTTCCTCGTGCGCAATGTCGTCGATTGTGTCGGCGACGTCTCCGTGGCGTACAACTGCGCGAGCGTTTAGGCCCGCGTCCTTGAGTGATCCAATTGCCGGGTTCAGGACCCGTTCCATCGCGATTGAAATCTCTTCTTCGCGCCGCTTGTGACGTTGCGCATTTTCTTCCGCTGTTTGGAAGGAGAACGGCGACCATTCGATCACGTAGACAACGATTAATTCGCAGCTGTCCATACTGGCCGCCATGTTTTTGGCAAACTCTAGGGCTTTCTCCCCCGAGCTTTGTCCATCAAGGCCGATTACTAATTTCATAGATCTGTCCCTCTTAAATTGTGCAACTGGCCGAAATTTTTGAGCGACCAGAAGCCTGTGTGAGCCAGCTTTTTTGCAGGCGCAACTTAAACGTTAAGGCATCAACAGCGTTTGGTCTACAAACAAGACTCGAGGCGCCGTCCCGGTCCCAGTTAAAGGGCTTTAACGATGCTTGCCGATTGGATCCACGAGCGCCATCCCTGTACCGCCACATCACCAACCGGCAGATCGAGGATTTGATCGCGTCAAAGCTGGTGGCGTCAGACAGATGACGCCAGAAATATAGGGAGTCGCTTACCGGACGAACCAAAGAAGCAACTTTATTCAATCTCAGGTGTTGAAGAGTTATCAATCTGAACGGTTTTTGGAAGAATACTTTGCAGCCAAAGCGCTGTTTCAGGTGAGGATTTGGCCAGTAAAGAAGGTAAGCGCACGTGTAGTGCGTTGAAATTAATATTTTTTACTGAATCTTCCCAACGCGAACGCTTTTCTTCTCGATACAATTTTCCGAAACGGGTTTTCTTGGAATAACGCCGCTGAACCCAATGGTGGCCAATGTAATCGACAGTGGGAGCCAATAAAAATGCATGAGACTTTTTACGATGTTATGCGCAGGCAAGGGATTACCCGCCGCAGTTTCCTGAAATACTGTAGCCTGGCCGCGGGGGCTTTGGGGCTAAGCCCAGCATTCGCACCGAAAATCGCCCATGCCATGGAAACCAAGCCGCGTATTCCGGTGCTTTGGTTGCACGGTCTGGAATGCACTTGCTGCTCGGAGAGCTTCATCCGCTCTGCCCATCCGCTTGCCAAAGACGTTATCCTGTCGATGATCTCGCTTGATTATGACGACACGCTCATGGCCGCCGCTGGCGAGCAGGCCGAAGCGATCATCGAAGAGACGATCGAGAAATACGATGGCAACTACATTCTGGCTGTTGAGGGCAACGCGCCGCTTGATGAAGATGGCATGTATTGCATCATCGGTGGTAAGCCGTTTGTTGAGCAGCTGAAGCATGCTGCAGAACATGCCCGAGCGATTATCAGCTGGGGCTCGTGCGCCTCATGGGGCTGCGTTCAGGCTGCGCGCCCAAACCCGACACGCGCCACGCCGACCCACAACGTTCCGGGATTGGCAGACAAGCCGATCATCAAGGTGCCGGGCTGCCCGCCAATTTCGGAAGTTATGACAGCTGTGATCACCTACATGCTGACGTTTGAACAACTGCCGTCGCTGGACAATCAGGGTCGACCAAAAATGTTCTACTCCCAGCGTATCCACGACAAATGCTACCGTCGGCCACACTTTGATGCTGGGCAGTTCGTCGAGAGCTTTGACGATGAAGGCGCGCGCCGTGGTTATTGCCTATACAAGGTCGGTTGCAAAGGGCCGACGACCTATAACGCCTGTTCGACTGTGCGTTGGAATGGCGGATTGTCCTTCCCAATTCAGGCTGGTCACCCCTGTATCGGTTGCTCGGAAGACGGGTTCTGGGACAAGGGCGGGTTCTATGAACGCCTTTCGGATGTCAGAGGATTTGGCATCGAAGCAAATGCAGACGAAATCGGAAAAGTTGCCGCTGCGGTCGTTGGTGGCGCAGCCGCAATCCACGCCGGTGTGAGCGTCGTGAAACAGATCACCTCGAAGGGAGATGACGCATAATGGTTACGCTAACGACACCCAATGGTTACGAGCTTGATAGCAGTGGCCGCCGTATTGTGGTTGATCCGGTCACTCGGATCGAAGGCCATATGCGCTGCGAAGTGAACTTGGACGAAAACAATATAATCCGAAACGCGGTTTCCACCGGTACGATGTGGCGCGGGCTTGAAGTGATCCTAAAGGGGCGCGACCCACGCGATGCTTGGGCTTTTGTGCAGCGGATTTGTGGGGTTTGCACTGGGACACACGCGCTGACGTCTGTGCGTGCTGTTGAGGATGCGCTCAATATCGACATCCCCGAGAACGCCAACTCAATCCGCAACATCATGCAGCTGAGCCTTCAGGTGCATGACCATCTTGTGCACTTTTATCACCTGCACGCGCTGGATTGGGTGAACCCGGTGAACGCTCTGCGGGCGGATCCTCGCGCAACGTCCGAGTTGCAGCAGAGAACCTCGCCACATCACCCAAAATCCTCACCTGGATATTTCCAGGACGTGCAGACGCGCATCCGGAGATTTGTCGAAAGTGGGCAGTTGGGACCATTCAAGAATGGCTATTGGACCAATCCAGCATACCTTTTGCCGCCCGAAGCGGATTTGATGGCGGTCACGCACTATCTTGAAGCGTTGGATTTCCAAAAAGAAATCATGACCGTCCGGACGATTTTCGGCGGTAAGGACACGCACCCGAACTGGCTGGTTGGCGGGGTTCCCTGCGCGATCAACATGGATGGTGAAATGGCCGCTGGTGCTCCGATCAACATGGAGCGCCTGAACTATGTGCGCTCGGTGACCGAACGCGCGATTACTTTCGTCAAGAACGTTTACATACCGGACGTGCTTGCTGTTGCTCAGTACTACAAGGGCTGGCTCTATGGCGGCGGTTTGTCGAGCAAGAACGTGATGAGTTACGGCGACATCCCTGATCGTGCGAATGATTATTCTGCTGGCAATCTGTTGATGCCACGCGGCGCGATCATCAATGGGAACTTGTCTGAAGTTCACCCGATCGACCTGCGTGATCCAAACGAGATTCAGGAATTCGTGCCGCACTCATGGTACAAATACGCGGATGAGGCCGTCGGATTGCACCCATGGGATGGTGTCACCGAGGCCAACTTCGAGCTCGGCCCGAACCTTATTGGCTCGAAGACCAACATCCAACAGATTGATGAAGGTGGTAAATACTCGTGGATCAAGGCGCCGCGCTGGAAAGGCCACGCGATGGAGGTCGGTCCGCTGGCCCGCTACATCATCGGCTTTGCGCAAGGTCATGAGCAGATCACCGACCAGATCAATGGCGTGCTGAGTGCGCTGGATGTTCCTGTTGACGCGCTATTCTCAACGCTTGGCCGCACCGCGGCTCGTGCGCTTGAGGCGGAATGGGCGGCTGAACAGCAGCTCTACTTCCTCGACAAGTTGATCGCCAACATCAAGAACGGCGACACCGCGACGGCGAATACCACGAGCTTCGATCCCTCTACATGGCCTTCCGAAGTGCAGGGTGTCGGCTTTACCGAGGCACCACGCGGCGCGCTGGGGCATTGGTTGAAGATCAAGGACACCAAGATCGAGAACTACCAATGTGTCGTGCCAACGACCTGGAATGGATCGCCGCGCGACAACGAGGGCAATATCGGTGCGTTCGAGGCTTCGCTGATGAACACATTCGTCGAGGTCCCCGAAGAGCCAGTCGAAATTCTGCGCACATTGCACAGCTTTGACCCATGTCTGGCCTGTTCGACCCACGTGATGTCTGAAGACGGAGAAGAGCTGGCTGACGTAAAAGTCCGCTAACTAAGGAGGTGGCTCATGAGCGATGTAGAAAAACATAAGGAAGAGGCGGTCTATGTCTATCAGGCCCCGATCCGGATTTGGCATTGGATCCAAGCATTCGCCATCTTAGCGCTTGCGGGAACCGGCTATCTGATCGGATCACCGCCGCCATCGGTCGGGGGTGAGGCCTATGATTACTACATTATGGGCTACATCCGCTGGATCCACTTCGTGGCGGCCTACGCCGTCGTCATCGGGTTCATCTTCAGGATCTACTGGGCGTTCGTCGGGAATTCCCATGCACGACAAATCTTCCTCCCACCAATCTGGAGCATGAAATGGTGGGGCGAAGTCTGGCACGAGATCAAATGGTACGCCATGATAGCCAAGGAGCCCAAGAAATACACGGGGCACAATCCGTTGGCGGTGCTGACGATGCATGTGATGTT
>DQCL01000177.1 GCA_003533975.1 Octadecabacter sp.
CGCATGTATGGGCCAACATTGACGTTATCGATGTCGAGAACCGGAATGGTCTTCACACCTGCATCAACGAGGTCTTTTAGCGTACCGCCGATCAGTTCGTCCGCTTTGTCGTATTCCAGCGTCAACTCGTCACCGGCTTCAACGTAAATCGCGCCAGTTTCTTCATTGATGATGTCGTTCGCTGCGAATTTACCAACGATCTGCTCGTATGGGACGAGCAATTCAGTAACTTCACCAGCGTCGATCAGCGCCTTAACAGCGCGCGGGGTGACCTTCTTGCCAGCTTCGGCAATCACTTCGCCAGTTTTCGCGTCTACGAGATCGAACAATGGGCGAGTGCCGCGCACGCGCTCTGGGAAGAACTTGGTTTTCCAAGCCTTCGCTTTCTTGTCGAACGTGTAATCAACGTGGTCGTAATACGCATTCATGATCGTTTCTTGATCAAGGCCCAGCGCATAGAGCAGTGTTGTTACAGGCAACTTGCGACGACGGTCGATGCGGCAGAACACGAGGTCTTTTGCGTCGAATTCGAAGTCCAACCAGCTACCGCGGTATGGGATGATGCGGCAAGCGAACAGCAATTTGCCCGAGCTGTGCGACTTACCTTTGTCGTGGTCAAAGAACACACCAGGGGAGCGGTGCATCTGGGAAACGATCACGCGCTCAGTGCCGTTCACAACGAACGTCCCGTTTGGTGTCATCAAAGGCATATCGCCCATGAATACGTCTTGTTCTTTGATGTCCTTAACGGACTTCGCGCCTGTATCTTCGTCGATATCAAACACGATAAGACGGAGCGTGACCTTAAGCGGAGCGGCATATGTCATGTCGCGCTGCTGGCACTCTTCAACGTCGTACTTAGGCTTCTCAAGCTCGTACTTCACGAACTCCAGAACGGATGATTCATTAAAATCTTTAATCGGGAAAACCGACTGAAAGACGCCTTTGATGCCTTCACCGTCAAGCGGTGTGTCGCTATCGCCAGAGCGCAGGAACAGATCATAGGACGATTTCTGAACCTCAATGAGGTTCGGCATGTCGAGGACTTCGCGGATTTTTCCGTAATATTTACGGAGACGTTTCTGACCGAGGAACGTTTGCGCCATTTGGTTGGACACCTTTCAAATTCTCACCGGCGCACGAGCAGTTGGGCGACTGCGCGGGCGACCATACGAGACGACAAAATGAGGTCCATTCTCGCCACGCGACCCATTGCGCAGCTCTCGACCCCGTATCCTGCCTTGGAAAACACCCCGATCATCCGGGAGGTTTACCAAGAAAGGTCTGCTCACAACGCTTCGCCTTCCCCCTGAAAACAAACGGTTTTTCGGGGGTGTGGTCGGCTCCATGCTGCAAGACAGAAAGAGCGGCCCCGAATCAATCGAAGCCGCGTGAAACTGCTAAATAGGATGTGAACACACGAAAGACAAGGGGGCGCAACACCACCCTTGGTCGAAAAGTGTAAGACTGTCCGGTCCCCCCAACCTTCCGCGAAAGCGCCGCTAGGGTCAAGGAAAACCACGTATGGGGCGGATATGGGTCCAGTATGGGTCTGATATGGTTACAATCCGGTTACGACCCCGCGCGGCGGGTTCAAACGCCCTTAACCCCATGAACGCACATTGTTTCCACCGAATTAGGAGATGAAAATGCGCGAAGCAGACCCAAAACAGATGAGCAAGACCGACCTCAGGCATTGGGGGTTCGGCGTCGATGCGATCAAGATGATCGAATACGAACTGATGGGGTATCTTCACGAAACCCGCGCCCTGCCCCGCGACTGGGACACCATCTGGGAGGAGCAGGACAAACGCGACCCGAAACGGGTGAAGGTGACGATCTCGCTCGATGATGACGTGGTGAAGTTCTTCAAAGGGCTTGGGCCGGGGTATCAGCCCCGCATCAATCGCGTGCTTCGGGCCTTCATGCACTTCCGTCTGGCCAAAATCATCGAGGGGCCGGACACGATGGATTACATCCTAAAGCCCGATGAGGTGCTTGAGAAAGCGCGAATGCGGCCCGAGTGGGGCGACACGGACCGCAAGATGGAAGATCTAGCAAAGCCAAGGAAGGCGGGCAAACCGAGGAAACGGGTGTTGAAGGGGACGGAACGACCTTGGCTGGATGATCCGTTGAGGGCGAAGGGGCGGTGAGGGTAAACACAGCCAGAAAGCGGGCAATCCCCGCGCCGTGAACAGAGGTCCGATGTGCGGACTTAGCGACCTTTGGCAAAACGGGACCGATGGCGGCTTTTGAGATAATGGCTTCAGATCGACTGCAATTCTGACCGTTCAACAAACGGTCGTTTTTGGAAGGTTTCCTGAAGGTGCCACTAAAAACCGCTGCCAGCGCAAGATTACATCGCCGTTCGGCGGTAGTGTTAGTATTCAAAACTCGCTAATTGTCTTGTTTGCAAGACATAGTTTTAGCCGTCACAGTGCGGCATCAGAAAGAGATTGATTACCATTCATGACATCCCCAAAACAGCGAATCAAAGAAATGGGACGAGTAAGTGTTTCGACCTTTTCAACTGTTGCTATCATCGCCGTGACGGTCGTATCGGTCATTATGTTTTCGGATGGGCTGGTCCCGTCCAATTACAAAACCCTACATTTCATGTTGAACTATGACGCCGAATTTCTAAAGCGTGGCCTAGTGGGGGAGATATTTAGCCTCTTAGGATTCAGCCCTTGGGGTGCTGCGCCTGGCGTATTCACCTTGATGGTACTCTTGCTTTTGAGCGGGCTGTATGTGCTAGGAGCTTATGCACTACTGCGCCAACGAGGGCACCCAGTGCTCGCGCTAATGCTAATCGCCCTTTGGGCGTCACCCGCAGCATTGCCCCACCTAGCTGCCGACTTCGGCCGATTCGACGCGCTTTTGATCCTATTGTTAGGGGTGTGGGCTGGCTGTTCATGTGCTCTGCCTGCCAAGCTGTCATTGTTACTTCTGGCAATCGTGGGATGTGTCAGTTTACTAATCCATGAGATCACATTGCTTGTCACAATGCCAATAGGCTTGGTGCTTTGGCTAATCCGATACGACAAACCACTGATCTCATTCAGCACTCTGGCGTTCGGTGTCATAATTTCTCTCGTCTTCACTTTAGTCTGGATTTTCGGAAATGGTGACATACTGACACCGGAGAGTCTCACTGAGTTGATCTCAAAAAACTATGGTATCGGTGATTATTCGATCAAATTGATGTTGTTGGTCCTATTTGGCGACTTATCAGAGAACGTAACTTATTCCGCCCGTCAAGCCGCCTATTATGACCCTGTGCATCAGCACCTGAAGTTCCTTGCCATCATGTCCGGTTTCATTTTGATCCAGGGGACGATGGTTGCGACGGCGATCCGACGGCTGCCAAGACACAGCTGGTCAGCTATCATGGCCTGCCTAACACCGCTTGCGCTTTATCCTTTCGGATTCGACTATTTCCGGTGGTTGAGCTTCGTCCTAATCAATATGACAGTTCTGTCGATTTGGATCATGCTCCACTACCCAAAGATAATGGACGCCATTATCGCGAACTGCGAAGGTTGGCGTAAGTTCATTATAGCCCAAATATTTTTGTTCTTGGTAGTTGGAGCGTTAGGTGTTTTTACAAGCTTTGCGCTAAGGCAGGCACCTCTGGTGACCCTCATTGTACCTTAAACTGATACTGCTTCAGTAAAAG
>DQCL01000300.1 GCA_003533975.1 Octadecabacter sp.
CTACAGCCACGTGATGCACATCGTATCCAATGTGGTTGGTGAATTGGCCGATGATCAAGACGCGCTAAGCGCGTTCTTTGCGGGCATGCCTGCCGGTACAGTGTCTGGTGCGCCAAAGGTCCGCGCAATGGAAATCATCGACGAGCTTGAACCCGAAAAGCGCGGGTTATACGGCGGCGGTTGTGGCTACTTCAGTGCCAACGGCGACATGGATATGTGCATTGCGTTACGCACGGCGGTCCTTAAGGGCGATCAGCTCTATATTCAGGCGGGCGGCGGAGTTGTCTATGACAGCGACCCCGAGGCGGAATACATGGAAACCGTCCATAAAAGCAACGCGATCCGTCGCGCAGCGGCAGATGCGGCGATGTTCCGATCCGGCAATTCCTAGCGCCCGATAGGTTCAAGTTTTCCCCAAGTTTTCCCTGTTACTCAAGACCTTGACAGCTGCATCATTTCCCGCGGATGCTGACCTGACTCAGACGTTAGGAACCAGTTACGCAAGGAGCACGCATGTCTACCGATCCATTGCTTCAACCCTTCCAGCTTAAGCACCTGACATTGCGTAACCGCATTATGACGACGAGTCATGAACCAGCATACCCCGAAGATGGTATGCCCAAAGAGCGTTACGCCGCTTACCATGCCGAACGTGCCAAAGCAGGTGTTGCGCTTGCAATGACGGCCGGGTCTGCCGCCGTTAGCCGTGACAGCCCGCCTGTGTTCAACAACATCCTTGCCTACAAGGACGAGGTTGTCCCGTGGATCCAGAACCTGACCGACGGCGTACATGAACATGGTTGCGCCGTGATGATCCAGCTGACCCATTTGGGGCGACGTACGAACTGGAACAAGGGCGATTGGCTGCCGTCGGTTTCATCAACGAAACACCGCGAACCTGCGCACCACGCCTTTCCGAAACTGATCGAAGATTGGGACATTGATCGGATTATCACAGACTTTGCGGATGCCGCCGAACGAATGAAAGCGGGCGGCATGGATGGGATTGAACTGCAGGTTTACGGGCACCTGCTCGATCAGTTTTGGTCCCCTCTAACCAATGATCTCGTTGGCCCATACGGGGCGGACACCTTAGAAAACCGTATGCGCTTCCCCCTTGATGTGGTTGAGGCGATCCGCAAACGCATCGGTCCTGAATTCATCATCGGGCTTCGCTACACTGCGGATGAGGCGCAGAAAGGCGGCATCACCCCTGAGGAGGGTTTGGAGATTTCCAAGCGCATAGCCGCCACTGGGCAGATCGATTTTCTCAACGTCATCAAGGGCCGTATTCACACCGATCCTGCGATGACCGACATTATCCCAGTCCAAGGCATGAAGTCTGCGCCCCACCTCGACTTTGCGGGCGAAGTACGCAAGGCAACAGGCATGCCAACATTCCACGCGGCTCGTATTCCCGATGTCGCCACGGCGCGCCACGCGGTGCAGGCGGGATTGCTCGACATGGTGGGTATGACGCGCGCCCACATTGCCGACCCGCATATCGTACGCAAAATCATCGAAGGCCGCGAAGACGACATCCGCCCCTGCGTTGGCGCGACCTACTGCCTAGACCGGATTTATCAAGCAGGTGAAGCCTTGTGCCTCCATAACGCGGCAACGGGGCGTGAACTCACCATGCCCCATGATATCCCCAAGGCGGATACCGAGAAAAAAATCGTGATCATTGGGGCAGGCCCTGCCGGGCTAGAGGCCGCACGGGTCGCGGCCGAGCGTGGCCATGATGTGACCGTGTTTGAAGCAGCCGCTGAACCCGGCGGTCAAGTGCGGCTGACCGCCCAGTCACCCCGCCGCCGCGAAATGATCGGGATCATTGATTGGCGCATGGCGCAATGTGCTGCGCGGGATGTCGCGTTCCATTTCAACACTTGGGCCGAGACCGAAGACGTGACCGCATTGAACCCTGACGTGGTGATCGTCGCCACTGGCGGCTTGCCGAACCTTGAGCTGTTTGAGCAGAAGGGCGAGCAAGCCCATGTTGTGTCTGCGTGGGACATTATCTCAGGCGATGTGACGCCTGCGGGCAAGGTTCTAATTTATGACGAAAGCGGCGACCACCCTGCCCTGCAAGCTGCGGAAGTGGCCGCAAACGCAGGTGCATCAGTCGAGATCATGACGCCAGATCGCACATTTTCACCCGATGTCATGGCGATGAATTTGGTGCCCTATATGCGCGCGCTGCAGGACAAAGACGTCACCTTTACCGTCACGCGCCGTTTGATGGACGTGACGCAAGCAGGCAATAAACTGACCGCAACCATCGGCACGGATTACAGCGACCACACCTATGATGCTGTAGTCGATCAAGTTGTCGTAAACTATGGCACCTTGCCGCTTGATGAGTTGTATTTCGACCTGAAACCACTGTCATCCAACGGTGGGGAAGTCGATTATGACGCGCTCATCGCGGGCAAACCACAAACAGTTATGCGCAATGCTGGCGGGGCATTTCAACTGTTCCGGATTGGCGATGCAGTGTCGGCACGCAATACCCATGCGGCAATCTATGACGCCTTGCGTCTGGTGAAGGACATCTAGCATGCGCAGCAGCAAAACCATTCACGTCGTATCCTGCCACGCCGAAGGCGAAGTCGGCGATGTCATTGTCGGTGGTGTCGCCCCGCCACCAGGCAAAACACTGTGGGAGCAACGCACATGGATCGCCAAAGATCAGACCCTGCGCAATTTCATGCTCAACGAGCCACGGGGCGGCGTTTTTCGACACGTGAATTTGCTCGTGCCACCCGTGCATCCAGAGGCGCAGATGGGCTGGATCATCATGGAACCTGAAGACACACCGCCAATGTCAGGGTCCAATTCTATTTGCGTGTCAACGGTTCTGTTGGACAGCGGCATCATCCCGATGACGGAACCTGTGACGGAAATGACCCTCGAAGCCCCCGGTGGGCTGGTGCGTGTGCGGGCCGAGTGTCGCAATGGCAAAGCTGAGCGCATCACCGTGCGCAACCTGCCGTCCTTCGCCGCAGAAATGGGCGTGCCTTTGAATGTTCCCAACCTTGGCCAAATCACCGTCGACACGGCCTTTGGTGGGGATAGTTTCGTCGTCGTCGATGCGGCGGCTTTGGGGTTTAAACTGGTGGAGACCGAAGCCAGAGCGCTCGCCGAGCTTGGCGTGGCGATCACCAATGCGGCCAATGAACAGCTGGTTTTTCATCACCCGAAGAATCCGGACTGGCGGCATTTCTCGTTTTGCCTTTTCGCTGGGCCGATCAGCCGCGATGGGAACCACCTGACGACCGCAGCTGCGGTCGCTATTCAACCGGGAAAGATTGATCGTTCGCCGACTGGAACGGCAGCATCTGCGCGGATGGCCTTGCTTCATGCACGGGGAGAGATGCAGGTTGGTGACACCTTCACAGCCCGTTCAATCATCGGTTCGCAATTTCACGGCCGGATTGCAGACACGACAGCCCTAGGCGAAACGCCGGCAATCATTCCCGAAATCACGGGTCGCGCGTGGATCACGGGAACGCATCAACATATGCTCGACCCTGATGATCCGTGGCCCGAAGGCTACCGCTTGAGCGACACGTGGCCCGACCTGAAGCCGCGCTAAGTTTAAGTTACATTAATTTTGCGCGCTCGACCTACTCAGCCGTCAGCACCGTGCTGACCGGAACAATTGCCACTT
>DQCL01000109.1:0-2116 GCA_003533975.1 Octadecabacter sp.
TGGGAAACCGCGATGAACCGCAACGTGTCCTTCGTTGTGAACCGCATGAACGAACGGGTGTTGGCAGGCCAGTCCATTGAAACACTGCTTGCCGTGGCGATGTTCGTGCTGATGGGCATCACGCTGGAACGTTCAAAGATTGCGGATGACCTACTGACAACCATGAGCCGTATTTTCGGCGGCCTCCCAGGTGGCTTGGCCGTGTCTGTTGTGGTCGTGGGCGCATTTTTGGCGGCCTCCACTGGTATCGTTGGCGCGACGGTTGTGACGATGGGCCTCCTGTCGTTGCCGACCATGTTGCGTGCTGGCTATTCCAAAGAGCTGGCAACGGGTGTGATTGCTGCATCCGGTACGCTGGGCCAGATCATTCCACCTTCTATTGTTATCGTTTTGCTCGGCACCTTGGCGGGGGATCTATACTCCGCCGCACAAGAAGATCGCGCTGTGTTGGCGGGCTGTACAGATGCGCTGACATACCTTGGATCACCTGCGGTTTTGTCGGTCGGGACATTGTTCCAAGCGGCTTTGTTGCCTGGTGTCCTGCTGGCGATGCTCTACGCAGGGTATGCATTCTGTTACGCGTTGCTGAACCCGAGTAAGGCACCCGCCATTGAAATGGGGGCCGCCAACGGTGAGCCGATCACGAAAGGCGAAGGCCTTACATGGTTCCTTGCTGTGCCCGGTGGTTTGATCATCTTACTGGTGTTCTTGATGAACCTCGGCGTTGTGGGCAGCCAAAGTGTTATCGTGGACAGCTTTACCGATGCGGGCCAATCGGCCAGCCTTCGTACCAACGTGTCGCCTGAATGTGCGACCTCAATGGAGGAATTGCACGGAACAGAGGCATGGAGCACTGCACTGGCGGAACAAGCCGCAATTGACCAAGCTGGCGGAGTTGAACAGGCCCGCGCGTTGAGCGACGAAGAACGCGCAGAACGTATGATCGAAAAGGTTGCAGATGCACCTGTGATCGGCACTGGCATCGCAATCTTGGCGCTGGCTCTAGCGCTGATTTTAACTACCGCACGTGGTGTTTCGCCAAGTTCCAATGCGATGCCATTGCTGGTGGGTGCAGTTGGGATCTTGCTGATCCTTCTTGCCGATATATTGTTGATTAACCCGCTGACGTCTCCGGGTGTGACAACTCTGATTATCATGCTGCCGCTGTTGCTGGTTTTGTGGTCTATGAAGCCCGCATTCGCGCGGCTGGCCAAGAATGACCTGCTGCGTGTTGTCTTCCCACCGCTGGTATTGATCGTTGCTGTGCTTGGCTCGATCCTTGGTGGGATCACCAACCCGACACCGGCTGCGGCGTTGGGGGCAGGTGGTGCGATCATGCTTGCGGCCTATCGCAAGCTCGCGGATCAGGAAAAATCGGGCAAGATCATCTTGTTGGCCACGGGCGCTGTGATGTTGATGCTGATTGTCGGCGTTAACTTTGACATGCGTGTCGGGCAAGAAGACGTGGCATTTGAAGACTATCTCGCCTTCATCTTTGCGTTCTCGATGTTCCTGTTCTCCATGTTCGGCATACTTTACGCTTGTGCGGTCTTGTGGTTGGGCGGTGTTCTTACACCAGTCGTGCGCGAAACGGCGAAGGTGACGAGCATGGTGTTCACCATTCTCATCGGCTCACAACTGCTGAACCTCGTGGTTATTTCCTTTGGGGGCGAACATTACATCCAGCAATTCCTGCGCAGCTTTGACGATGAATGGACCGTGTTCCTGATCGTGATGCTGGTGCTGTTCATGCTGGGTTTCGTGCTCGACTTCCTTGAGATCATTTACATCGTGATCCCTATTGTCGGCCCCGTCATTTACGGCGGTACGTTCGATCCTAAATGGGTAACGATCATGATCGCTGTGAACTTGCAGACGTCCTTCCTGACGCCGCCATTCGGTTTTGCGCTGTTCTATTTGCGTGGTGTTGCCCCGCCGGAAGTCACAACAGGGCATATCTATCGTGGCGTGTTGCCGTTTGTATTGATCCAAGTGGGGGGGCTTCTCCTTCTAGCGTTGTTCCCAGTGATCGTCACAATCGTGCCGAACCTGCTGAACTAACGCGAGCCCGATCATAGAGAACAATTAAGGGCGGCCCAAACGGGCCGCCCTTTCG
>DQCL01000109.1:2182-20567 GCA_003533975.1 Octadecabacter sp.
GGCACGGCAAGCGGTCCGGTATCCGTGTCATAGTCATCAGGATTACTCAGCGATTCCCAAGCTCCGTCACGGTAAATTTCAACGCCTTTGAAGTTCGCTTTGTAGCCCATCTTGTCGGACCCGGGGACCCAATATCCCAAATATACATAAGGCAACTCAAGCTCTCGGGCGATCTGAATGTGATCAAGGATCAGGTACGTGCCGACTGACGACTTCATGAGTTCCGGCGCGAAAAATGAATAGACCATCGACAGCCCGTCATCCAAAATATCTGTCAAACTAACCGCGCGTAGTCCCTCATAGGGATCATCCAGCACCGTCGCCTCTGCATGGGCCGAACGGTACTCAATCAAGCGGGTGCGGATTGGGGTTTCTTCAACCATCGCCGCAAATTCAAACAGGTCCATATCCGCCATGCCGCCTGTCGCGTGCCGGCTGTCGAGGTAGTCACGAAACAGGGCGAACTGCGCTTCCGTAGCCCATGGCGAGGAGGCACTGCGTGTCAGGTCTGCGTTGCGTTTCAATACCCGTTTTTGGCTTTTGGATGGGGCGAAGTCCGCCACCTTGATGCGTGCGGAAAGGCAGGCCGCACAGTCCGCACAAGACGGGCGATACAGCACGTTTTGCGACCGTCGAAAGCCTTGCTTGGAAAGCGCGTTGTTGAGCTGTTCTGCCCCGTCACCTTGGAGAGCCGTGAACAACTTACGCTCCATCCGGTCTGCCAGATAGGGGCAGGGCTGGGGGGCTGTCACATAAAACTGTGGCGCTATGGGCAAGCTATGACGCATGGATACTCTATCGGGTTTAAGTTGCCGTTAGCGTAACAAACCCGTGCCCCTTGCCACAACCCGCGAATTACGTGCGATTTAAACGTCATTTATGAAAACAAGAGCGACCGACCGCTGGGGTGGGAACAGCGATCGGCCGTAGATTGACGCGGGCAGGGATGCGCCCACGTCAAGGGGGACCTTAGGTGGCAGCGTCAAGACGCGCCGTGCGATCATCTATGAAGTCATCAAATTCGGATTGGTCTTTGACCTTACTTGGCCGGTTTTGTGTCTGGCTCATCAGCGGCGTCATCAACTGTGCGTTCAGCGCGGTCTTCCATGAACTGGTCGAACTCAGCCTTGTCTTTGGCATCGCGAAGACGCTTCAAAAACGTTTCAAAGTTGGACTGTTCTTCCTCTAAGCGGCTCAGTGTGTCCGCTTTATAGGCGTCAAAGGCCGAATTGCCCGAGGAGGACATTGCCGCACGCATTGTGTGGCGGGCGTGGTTGCGGTGGCGTTTGTGGGCGCAATTTCCTGAAAACATGCGTTTACTCCATATCATATAGGCGAGAAGGGCGAGACCGACGGGCCACACGAAGATGAACCCGAGGACCATCGCGGCGATCCATGCGCCTTTGCCGCGCTCATCGAGCCACGCCTCGCTGCGTTTAAACCAGTTCCCGTCACGCGGCTGCCGCGCATAAGGGGCGTTATAATCAATATTGGTGGACGAGGTGGTCATCTGGGTGCTCCATTGGTTGGTTACTGTGTATGTGAATGCCTTTCACATCACCAAGATGGGGCGAGGCGGCGCGCTTCGCAAGGCATAATGTAAATGTTTTTTACATTTACTTTGTAAGCGCTTGAAGTTAAATGAAACTTTCATACCCCCCCAAGTTCTTGTCTGGGATTTTTCAAGTAAATGCCACCGCAAGTAGCCAAGCACCCAGCCAATTGAGGTGTCCTGCAGAGATCCGACCTGACTTAGGAGAGCTAACCAAGAACCACTATTCAGAATAGTTATCGCTGTAGCCCCAGCCTTAGCAGCTGACGTTTGACGCTCGGTGTGTACATCCCAGCGATTATCTCTCTCAACATTCCCGAAATTTGCATCAGTTTTTGTTTTTGATGGCGTATCATACGGTGAACCCCAAAGCGGCCAGCGTCAGCCAATGCACGTATGACTCGTTTCAAACTTTTACTCATGTTTTCAACATGCCAACGCGGGTTACGATTGACCAGAACGAACGGTGGGCCCAATGTCAGGACATGACATTTTCATCCAGAATAACCCGCACCCCCACACCGTTTGATGCCGCCCTTGGTGCGGATGCAGCCAGTGCGTTTGGCGATTTTGATGCGCCTGTCCGCGATTTGGTTGCGGGGGCGGCGGGATGTAGCCCCTATTTGAACGGATTGCTCACCCGTGATGGTGACTGGCTGCTTGGTGCGTTGGACGCACCGGAAGATGCGCTTGAGGCTGAACTGACGGCGATTGCGGGGCTGGCATTGCCCGATCTTCAGGTCGGCTTGCGCCAAGCCAAGCGCCGTATTGCGTTGCTAACAGGGTTGGCAGACTTGGGCGGTGTTTGGTCGCTTGAACAGGTGACCAGCGCCTTGGCGCGGTTGGCGGATGGTGCCGTTGATGTGGCCCTCAAACGTCTTGTCGGCGCTGAAATTGCCCGTGGCAAAGTACCGGGGCAGGTGGAGGCAGACGCCGAAACAGCGGCGGGCATGTGCAGCATCGCAATGGGCAAGGGCGGCGCATATGAGCTGAACTATTCCAGCGATATCGACTTGATCTGTTTGTTTGACGAAACCCGCTTTGACCCTGACGATTTCCATGATGCGCGTGCGGCGTTTGTGCGGGTGACGCGAAAGATGGCGGCGCTTCTCAGTGACTTAACGGAGGGGGGCTATGTCTTCCGCACCGACCTGCGTTTGCGACCCGATCCAAGCGTAACGCCAGTCTGTTTGAGCATGGAGGCCGCGGAACGGTACTACGAAAGCGTCGGGCGCACGTGGGAACGCGCCGCCTATATCAAGGCACGGGCCTCGGCGGGGGATATCGCAGCGGGCGAGGGGTTCTTGAAAACGCTCACACCCTTCGTGTGGCGCAAACACTTGGATTTCGTCGCCATTCAAGACGCCCACGACATGCGCCTGCGCATTCGCGAACATAAGGGACTTGGCGGGCCGATTTCACTGCCTGGACATAATATGAAGCTCGGGCGTGGTGGCATCCGCGAGATCGAATTTTTCACCCAAACGCGCCAGCTGATCGCTGGAGGGCGCGACCCGGCCTTGCGATGTCGTGGTACGGTTGACGGGTTGGCAGCGCTGGCAGGCGCGGGTTGGGTGCAACAGGCGGACGCGGATGTTTTGACCGACCATTACCGCTACCACCGCGAGGTCGAGCACCGCTTGCAGATGCTCAATGACGCGCAAACCCATGATTTGCCAAATAGTGATGAAGGCTTCGCGCGGTTGGCGGCGTTTATGGGAACCGAAGACAAAGCATTGCGTGCTGAGCTGCACGACCGTCTTGAAGAAGTACATGCGCTGACCGAAGGGTTCTTTGCACCATCTGAGACGGCTGAAGTGTCGAACTTCGGTGCGAATATAACCGAACGCTGGCTGACCTATCCAGCGCTGCGGTCTGACCGTGCTGTGGCGATATTTGATCGGGTGAAACCGCGCCTGCTAGAGGCATTGCAGGATGCGGCGAAACCGGACGAAGCGTTATTGGCGTTTGACGGGTTTTTAGCGGGGCTTCCGGCTGGGGTTCAGGTGTTTTCCCTGTTCGAAGCCAATCCGCAACTGACGCAATTGATGGTCGATATCGCCGCTACCGCGCCCGCGCTGGCGCAGTATCTGGGGCGCAATGCGGCCGTGTTCGATGCCGTTATCGGCGGGGACTTTTTCTCGGACTGGCCGGAACCTGACGCATTGTTAGACACGTTGCGTGGCGCACTGGAACGGGCGGGGGATTATGAAACACGCCTTGATGCGGCGCGCCGCTGGCAAAAGGAATGGCACTTTCGCATCGGCGTGCATCACCTGCGCGGGTTGGTGGATGCTGAAACCGCGGGTCGCCAATATTCCGATCTGGCACAGGCTGTGCTGAGCGCGGTGTTCCCGATCGTCGTTGCGCATTTCGCAACCAAACATGGCCCACCACCAGGGCGTGGAGCGGTCGTTATCGGCATGGGTAGCCTTGGGGCAGGACGATTGCATGCGGCGTCTGATCTGGATCTAATTGTCATTTATGACGGGATGGACGTCGACAGTTCTGACGGGAAACGCCCATTGGCGACGCGGCCTTATTACGCACGCCTCACGCAGGCGATGGTGACGGCGATCACCGCACCAATGGCCGAGGGACGCCTGTACGAAGTGGATATGCGCCTGCGGCCGTCTGGCGGGCAGGGGCCAGTCGCAACGGCGTTTTCAGGCTTTGAGAGCTATCAAATGGATGAGGCTTGGACATGGGAGCATCTTGCGCTGACACGTGCGCGGGTTGTCGCGGGTGACGCGGGTTTGGCAGCAGATGTCGAAGCCGTGCGCGCGCGGGTTCTAGCCGCCAAAGCAAGTGGTGAAACGATTGCGAAAGATGTGGGTGACATGCGCCGCCGGATTGCCGATGCGAAGGCACCGATTGGGGCGTGGGACGCGAAAATTGGTTCAGGGCGACTGCAAGATGTTGAACTTTGCGGCCAAATGGTTGCATTGCAGGCTGGGCAGGTGGCAAGGGATACAGCGCAGCAGGTCGTCAATGGCAACCTAAGCGCCGCCGACAGTACAGCCTTATTGGACGCGGCGGCATTGTTTTGGACCGTGCAGGCGGCGGCGCAATTGCTGTTGGGGGCTGGGCTGGATGTGCAAAAGCTGGGCGAGGGCGGTGAACGCTTTATCTTACGCGAAACGGGGTCTGACAGCCTTGAAACTCTGGCAGCACAGATGGATGATGTGTCGAGAAAAGCGGCGGCAGTGATCGCGCGATTGGTAGGAGACGACGATGACGAAGGGTGATGATCTCGATCCGAAAGGGTTGATCGAAGAATCCTACAAGATTGAAAACATCAGCGCGCCTGAATGCCGATCGATTTTCCTTGATTGGGCGATAAGCTATCAGGGTGTGAATGCCGTGGGAATTGCAGCCCTCCTTGCGCGTCACGGATTGGGAACAGACGAACACCCAATGACAGTCACGCTGCGCGAAGGGCTTTCAGCGCCACAGACACCCACGCGCCGTGGCGGATGGCGCGCAAGGGTAGCGGAGTGAGTTAGAACGAGCAGATTAAAAAGACGCTCGCAGCGGTTTTCGCGATGATTTCTGTCGCGGGTTTGGTCGCCGGTCCCTTCCATGTCGACGTCCAGTGACCCAGGTGGCATCACTAACGCGATAGCAGGCCTGTTCGTTCTGGCAGGACTTGCGACCTTGGTCACGGTTGTGTTCACGCCTTTTGCGCGCGTTTCAACGAGAATTCCGGCGACTTGGTGGCTGACGAGGCAAAGCGGGAACGCGCGCCGTTTCTTTGCCCGAACCGGTTCTAGCGACGCTTAACGTTCAAGGGCAGCGGCCTCTGATGCGAGAGCGGTAATTGCGGCCCAGTCGTTAGCATCGACAAGATCCTTTGGTGCAACCCACGATCCCCCCACGCAAAGCGTGTTGGTCAGGCCAAGGTACTGAGGTGCGTTGGCAAGGCTAACGCCACCCGTTGGGCACCACTTCACAGCAAGCAACGGGCCGCCAATACCTTTGAGGGCCGCAGCGCCACCATTGGCTTCGGCGGGGAAGAACTTTTGCACGCTGTAGCCACGCTCAAGCAAACGCATGGATTCACTTGAGGTCGCAGCGCCGGGAAGGAGGGGCAAATCATTGGCTTCACAAGCATCCAGAAGACGATCCGTGGCACCTGGTGAAACACCAAATGTCGCGCCTGCGGCTTTTGCGTTTTCAACGTCTTTGGAGGTGAGCAAAGTTCCCGCCCCGACCACGCCGCCGTCGATTTTCGCCATCTCACGGATCACGTCGAGGGCCGCTGGCGTGCGCAGCGTCACTTCAAGGGCTGGTAGGCCCCCCGCAACGAGAGCAGCCGCAAGGTCACCCGCGATAGCGGCATCATCCACGACAAGAACGGGGATTACAGGCGCTAAATCACAGACTTTTGCGGCGAGTTCGGAAGCGTGTTCGGGTGTCATTGCGTATTCCTTGAAAGTCGCGCGGTTGGCTCATTCTGGAGCTTTCGGCGGGGGTATTTTGAAACAAAGGCAGGGTTAAGAGAGCGTTAGATAACCACCGCTGCGCCATCGGTTGACGGACCGACAGACCGGCGGAAGATTTCAAACAATTCACGTCCCACGCCGTTGCCGTTGCCCGAGAGATCGGCGGTGGCGGGGGTGCGGCCAGTTAGATCTGTTAGACATTCGAGTGAGCCACTCTTGGCATCCAAGCGTACAATATCGCCGTCACGTAGCAGCGAGATCGGGCCACCGTCAGCGGCTTCTGGTGCGACATGGATCGCGGCGGGCACTTTGCCGGATGCGCCGGACATGCGCCCGTCTGTTACCAATGCAACCCGCAGGCCGCGGTCTTGCAACACAGACAATGTCGGCGTCAGAGAGTGCAGTTCTGGCATGCCGTTTGATTTTGGCCCCTGAAAACGGACAACAACGATTGTGTCTTCGGTCAGCTCACCTGCTTGGAAGGCGGCTTTGCAATCATGCTGCTCATGGAAGATGCGCACGGGAGCTTCAATAATGTGGCGGTCTTCTGCGACTGCGGAAGTCTTGATCACGCCACGTCCGATGTTGCCGCTAAGTTGAACCAAGCCGCCTTGCGGTGCGAATGGGTCAGACGCTGGTTTCAGAATACGGTCATTGTGGGTTACTTTTGGACCCTCACGATAGTGAAAACCGCCGTGAAGCATTTCAGGTTCGAACGTATAAAGGTTCATTCCCGCACCTGCGACGGTTTTAACGTCTTCGTGCATCAACCCGCTTTCGAGCAGGCTGGAAATCATAAACTGCAAACCGCCCGCCGCGTGGAAGTGGTTCACATCGGCTAGCCCGTTTGGATAGACCTTGGCCATCAGGGGGGTGACCGAAGAAATGTCAGAAAAATCTTCGAGGTCAAGAATAACCCCAGCAGCACGCGCCATTGCGGGCAGGTGCAGTACGAGGTTGGTGGACCCCCCCGTTGCCATCAGCCCGACAAGGCCGTTAACAAAGGCTTTCTCGTCTAGAATATCGCTGACGGGGGTGTACTCATCACCAAGCGCCGTTATTTCCAACGCACGTTTGGTCGCTTGTATTGTCAGTTCTTCGCGCAAGTCGGTGTGTGGGTTCACAAAAGACGCGCCGGGCAGGTGTAGCCCCATAAACTCCATGAGCATCTGGTTGGTGTTGGCCGTGCCGTAGAATGTGCATGTCCCCGGACCGTGATAGGATGCCATTTCAGCTTTCATTAGTTCGGCGCGGTCGATATTGCCCTTTGCGAATTCCTGTCGGACCTTTGCTTTCTCGTCGTTTGGCAGGCCAGACGTCATCGGGCCCGCGGGAACGAACATGCCCGGAATATAGCCAAAGGTTGCAGCGGCCATGATGAGGCCGGGAACGATCTTGTCGCACACGCCAAGATAGAGGGCGGCGTCAAAGACGTTGTGGGACAGGCCGACGCCAGCCGCGAGTGCGATAACGTCACGGGAAAATAAGGATAGCTCCATCCCGGTTTGGCCTTGGGTGACACCGTCACACATGGACGGAACACCGCCCGCGACTTGGGCTGTACCGCCAAATTCACGTGCTGCGGCGCGAATTTTTTCGGGGTAGGTTTCAAACGGTTGATGCGCAGAAAGCATGTCATTGTACGCCGTGATAATGCCGATGTTAGGGGACTTTTCCGCAACAAGGGCGGCTTTATCATCACCCATCGGCGCGTAGGCGTGTGCTTGGTTGCCGCATGTCAGATGTGCACGACGCGGGCCTTCAGCAGCGGCGGCTGCCATACGATCAAGGTAGATGCGACGCGGGCCTTCAGAACGGGCAATGATGCGGTCAGTCACACGAGCGATGGTGGAATTAAGAGCCATAATGTCCTGCTAATTCATGTTTCGCGCATCGCATAGCACACATGGTTAGCGCTAACAATGTGCGTTCTGCCACGTATCCACCACGCAACTTCCCCTCAATTACCTTTTGTTAACCACATTTCTGCCTCAACTCGCGGGCTATATGGAAGGTGCCTCATTGGGGGCAAGTAACTGGGCAAAGCCCCGGAGGATAGAATGAAACTACTGCTTAAAATCGTTGCTCTTGGCGCCGCCGCCGCGACCCTTACAGCGTGTTCCGGGGCGGACATTGTTACTCGAAATGCCCCACTTGAGGCACCGCGCATTGGCGTGATTGAACAAGCTGAAGTTCCTCGTGACTATTCGCTGGGCGCGATCCGTTTTACAGCTCCTGCTGACCTGCGTGTCTCAGAAGCTAACTCTTATTTCCCAATCGCAGACGTTGTTTGGCGCGGTGACCCGCGGGGCAACCGCTTGCAGCAGATTAGCGCGATCTTCCAGACGTCTATTCGCGCAGCCGGAGAGAACCTTTCAGGGTCTGTTCCAGTGATCGTTGATGTGGAACTGGTCCGGTTTCATTCCCTGACAGAGCGCACACGCTATTCTATTGGTGGAGTTCATTCGATCAAATTCGATTTGACGGTTCGTGATGCCGCAACAGGTGAGGTTCTGGAAGAAACACGTCGCATTGATGGTGACCTCACAGGACTTGGTGGTAGTGACGCTCTTGAAGCTGACAGCGAAGGTCAGGGGCAGAAGGTACGTATCACGGCACATCTGACCCAGCTGTTCACACAAGAACTGACAGGTCTGGATATCGCGACACCGAATGCGCAAGCGGGTAGCTGATCCGCTTTCCAACCTAAGATGAAACGTTTAAGGGAGCTGTTATGACACAGCTCCCTGAACACGCCTCCGCCCCTTATTCAATTGTGCGCCTGCTTCCAAAAGCAAAACCACAAGTTATCCGCCACGGCTTTCCGTGGGTCTTCGCCAATGAATTGGTGATGGACCGTCGCACGAAAGGGGCCACACCTGGCAGCCTTGTGGTGCTGGAAGACGCAGAACGCCGCCCTTTGGGGCTTGGCACGATCAACCCGCTTTCCAAAATTGCCGTTCGGATGCTGGATTTCGATACCGAAGCAGTGGTTGACCAAGCATGGTTTGCCCAAAAGCTATCTCGTGCGTTGCAGCACCGTGAGGCACTATACGACGAACCGTATTATCGCCTTGTTCACGCTGAAGCAGATGGGTTGCCTGGGGTCATCATTGATCGCTTTGGCGATTTGGCGGTGATCCAGCCGAACGCGGCCTACGCAGAAGCGATGATCGAGATGATCGTTGCCGCGCTGGTTGAGGTGACAGGTGTTTCAACGGTTATCAAAAACGGCACAGGTCGTGCGCGTAGCCTTGAAGGGCTGAATGAAGAAATGACCGTAGTGCATGGCACGGCGCCCGATGGCCCAATTCCGGTTAAGATGAATGGTGCAACCTATATGGCCGACGTCATAGGTGGCCAAAAGACGGGCTTGTTCCTTGATCAGCGCCCCAACCACGCATTTGCGGCCGGATTGGCCAAGGGTGGCAAAGTGTTGGACGTGTTTAGCCATGTTGGTGGGTTTTCGCTGGCGGCATTGGCGAATGGTGCGGCGTCTGCAATGGCGGTTGACGGATCAGCGCCTGCCTTGGAGTTGGCGAAGGCAGGGGCCGAGGCTTCTGGTGTTGCTGATAAATTCGAGACCCGACACGGCGATGCGTTTGATGCGCTTGAAGCCTTGGGCGCGGCAGGTGAAACCTTTGATGTAGTTGTTTGTGATCCGCCTGCGTTTGCTCCGTCAAAGCAGACAGCTGAAAAAGGCCTGCGTGCCTATGAACGTGTCGCGCGTCTGGCGGCTCCGTTGGTGAAAGAAGGCGGCTATTTGGTGCTGTGTTCTTGTTCCCACGCGGCGGACCTTAAGCGGTTCCGCGATGCATCTGCGCGTGGCATTGGCCGTGGCGGACGTCGCAGCCAGTTGGTTTACACCGGCTCGGCTGGGCCAGACCATCCGCTGCTACCGCAGCTGGCAGAAAGCGGCTACCTAAAGGCGCTCGCCTTTAGACTATGAGAGTTCTGATCGACGCCTGCGTTCTGTATCCAACCGTTATGCGGGAGGTTGTGCTGGGCGTTGCTGGGCAGGGGCTGTTTGAGCCACGATGGTCCGCACGTATCTTAGAAGAATGGGCGCGGGCGGCGCGTAAAATCGGGCCCGAGGGCGAAACGATTGCACGCGGTGAGATTGCGGGTATTCAAGCCCGCTTTCCCCGCGCCGAAGTGAAAATCCCGCAAGGGGTAGAAGCGCGGCTGTGGTTGCCCGACCCGAACGACATTCATGTGCTCGCCGCAGCGATTGGGTGTTCTGCCGATGCTATTTTGACGTTGAACGCTAAAGATTTCCCCAAGAACGAATTGGCCGATGAAGGGCTGGAACGTATAGACCCTGATGGGTTCTTGATTGGTTTGGCTGCGCGTTACCCAGATGCAGTTCAGTCAACTGCTGAAGCAGTTCTAGCCGAGGCGCGGCGTTTGTCAGGTGAGCCTTGGGAGATGCGCAAACTCATGCGCAAGGCCCGATTGCCACGTTTGGGAAAGCTGCTCGGGTAGGATTTGAGTATTTAAGAGCCAAAGAAAATGGGGGGTTACGCGTCCCATTTGGCCTCATTCGCTTCAATTGCGGCTATGCGTTCTGGCGTTTTGGGGTGGCTGAGGAGCCAAGCCGGTTGGGACGCGCCGCGCGCACCTGTTAGCTTTTCGAGCTTCGTGAACAGATCCTTTTGCGGCTGCACACCGATACCAGCCTTGAGGAGCAGGGCGGAGGCGTAGGCGTCTGCTTCGTATTCATCGGAGCGAGAAAGGCGGGCCATGAGCATGGACATGGCTGTGTTTGCGATCATTGGGCCGATGCCAGGTAAAAACCGCGAGAGCACCATTGCGAGCGCTGTGCGCAGGGCGTTCTGGCCAGAAAAGTCGATCATGCGGCGGCGTGAATGGCCCAAAGCCACATGGCCGAGTTCATGGGCAATGACGGAAGCCATTTCCTCAGCGGTGACTTCGCCGTCTTTGTATTTGTTGTAGAAACCACGGGTGATGAAGATGCGCCCGTCAGGTGCCGCGAGGCCGTTAACGGGTTCAATCTCATAGATGTGGACTTTGATGCGCGGAAGTTCGACCACATCGGCCATTTGAGCCGTGAGATGGCGCAGTTTGGTGTCCGCGAGTTCGGTTGATTTTTCGTCCAGTTCCCGCGCCAAACGCCACGCTGAAAGGCGATACATGATGATGCCGTAACCAAGGGCGAGCAGGATGGGGAAAAACTTGAGCATGGGCTAGATATGGGGCGCTCGGGCGGGCAGGGCAAGCCGCTACGGTGCGTGTTTCTTTTTACTTGCGCGGATGAGCCAAATCCCAAGCGCAATAACAACGACCAGCGCCGTCACAAAGCCAGACGCGTTGCCCAGCAAACTGGCGATGCCTGAGATATTGTCGGCAAAGGTATGGCCAAGCCCGACATAGAGGCTGACCCAAACGATTTCCCCCGCAATACCCCAAAGCGCGAAACGCAGCCAGTTGTAGCGCGTGATGCCACAGAAGTAATTCATGTAAGGGCCAAGGGGCGCGACCAGCCAGCAGGAGAAAAACACAGATGAACCACCGCGCTTTTCCATGAAGGCTGCGCTACGGGCGCGCAGGGCGGCGCGTTTGGGGTGACGGGCAAGCCAATCATCCAACCGCGTGCCAAATTTGCGGGCGATCCAATAGCCGGAGTTATCGCCGAGAACCGCGCCGCCGAAAGCGCCAAGCCCTACGCTGATCAACGACAAATCCCCCGTTGCAGCAAATCCGCCAGATGCCAGCATCAGCAAAGAAGACGGGATCGGGATTGCGAGGCAACTTAGGAACGTGACAATGAAAACGATGGTGACGCCGTAATCTGCCAGCAATTCAAAGATCAGTTCAGTCATTGTTGCGGGCGTCTCTGTCCAGCTCAAACTGCGCGGCTGCGGCGTCTATGCGGGCCTGTAGGTCTGCCAGTGTCACGTCATTCGCTTGTGCGATGCTTTCGAGCGAAACGCGGTTCGGCGTTGCGTCAGGGGCAATAAACAGTGCCGGCTGTACGTATTCGCGCGGCAGTTTATAAGACTGCGCCACATAGCGTGGAGTCATCCAGCCCGCGAGGGGCTGTTCTTGGTGGGCGGGGTCCATCCAATAAATTGTGGAAGTGATGGTTCTCCCGCCAAAATAGACAAGGGCGACTAGGGCAATGAGGAACGCCATAAGCGCCAGTCGATGCGTGTGCCATAGGTGTCTAATCATGTGAGCAGCTTCATCCCGCGTGTAATGCCATCAAGTGTCATAGGAACCATACGGCCCGCGCCAAAGATTTGGTCGATCATTTGAATAGATTGCGTGTGCTGCCAGTAGTGTTCGTCTAGCGGGTTAAGCCAAAGGTGGTTGGGCCATTGATCACGTGCGCGTTCCAGCCATGTTTGGCCGCTTTCGGCGTTCCAATGTTCGCTGGCGCCGCCGGGGTAGGCGACTTCGTAGGGTGACATAGAGGCATCGCCCACGAAGATACATTTATAATCAGAGCCATAGGTGCGCAGGATGTCCCATGTTGGGGTTTGCGTATCCCAGCGGCGGCGGTTGTCACGCCACACGCCTTCATAAAGACAATTGTGAAAATAGAAGTGCTCAAAGTGTTTGAATTCGGACTTTGCGGCGCTGAACAGTTCTTCGACCAACTTGACATGCGGGTCCATTGAACCGCCAATGTCGAGGAACAACAAAACCTTAACGGCATTGCGCCGCTCAGGGCGTGTTTTGACATCTAGGTAACCGTGTTCAGCCGTGGCGCGAATGGTGCCATTCAGGTCGAGCTCTTCGGCAGAGCCATCGCGGGCCCAGTTGCGCAGGCGTTTCAGCGCGATCTTGATGTTACGGGTGCCGATTTCGACGCTGTCATCGAGATTGCGAAATTCGCGTTTGTCCCAGACTTTGACGGCGCGTTGGTGGCGGGACTCGTTCTGGCCGATGCGCACGCCTTCGGGGTTGTAGCCATAAGCGCCAAAAGGCGAGGTGCCCGCCGTGCCGACCCATTTATTGCCGCCTTGGTGGCGACCCTTTTGTTCTTCAAGCCGTTTCTTGAGCGTTTCCATCAGCTTGTCGAAGCCACCCAGTGCTTCGATCTCAGCCTTTTCTTCGGCGCTAAGATGTTTTTCCGCCATCTTCTCAAGCCAGTCTTGCGGGATGTCGACGGCCTCCATGACGGCCTCGGCTGGAATAGCGTCAAGGCCCTCGAAGGCGGCGGCGAAAGCGCGGTCAAACTTGTCGATGTTGCGTTCGTCTTTGACCATGCAGGTGCGTGCGAGGAAATAGAACGCTTCAATGTCATACGTCACAAGGCCTGCGCGCATGCCTTCAAGGAATGTCAGATACTCGCGCAGGGAGACTGGCACATCACCTCTTCGAAGCTGGTCGAAGAAGGGTAAAAACATCAGGCGTACATACGGGTTATGATGATCATGATGAACATGCCGATCACACCGAAAATCATAGCGAAGACAGCCGCATATTGCGCCATGTCAGCGATGTTACCACCCCGGGATTTAGCACGATACGCCCCCAGCAATGCCCCTAAAACCAGACCGCCGAGTGGAAATATCATCTGTTAGATCCCTTTGAGTGGATTAAGCGATGCAATTTCTCGCAAGCGCGCGCGAACGTTGGTGCCCGCGCCAAATCCGTAGCGCGCCCAGCCGAGAGAGTCCATGCGTACAGCTGTCGCTTCGGACGTTCGGCCGGTCATTTCTAACGCTTCCGCTTTGAACATCATCAAAGTCGCAAGAAGGGCTGCGTTTTCATGGGCCGCAGCAATGGGCATGGCGCTATCCACAAGGTTCAGGACGGCCGCGCCATCGCCTGATGACAGCGCGAAGGCAGCGAGTTGAACAGAAACATGCGCTGCGTGCAGGCGGGTTTCCGAAGAGCGGTTGTAAATGCGCAGGGCTTCGTTGAATGAGGCGAGCGCAATATCGCTGTCATAGCCGACATTCAGGCGGCCAAAGGCGTAATGGGCAAATCCGTCACGAGGGCCAGCCCAGTTCATCGCACCAGCAAGGCTGACAGCCTGTAGCGCGGCGCTGCGACGGCGGTTTGCAGAGGACCCAGCGGTTAACGCGGTTTCGATGTTTTCGATCCAATCGCGTGTCGTGTCATTGCGTGGGCGTGACGTGCGCGCGTCGCCTGCAGGGTTCAGCCGGGACAAAATCGGATTAAGACGCGCAGCAACTTCGCCGCGTGACATGCCGTTGCGCAGGGCTGGGTCGTAGTAAGAACGGAGAATCAGCATGTCGAATGATGTCAGTACCGCGTGGATGTTGTCATCGTTAAACACAGAATCCGACAGGCGGTACAAATCATTCAGCGGACCAAGGGCCTGCGCCAGTTCTTCGTGCAAGCAATCGCGAATTTCTTGTGGTGCAACATCTGACGGTACGAAAACAGCTGCGCGATCGCGGCGTTCAAGCGTTGTCCAGTCAACGGTCGGCGTCCGACGCACGGTTTTGAATTCTTCCCATGAGGACACGCGCGGAACCACAAAACAGGCAGCACGCGGTACGGCTGCGTTCAAAACAGAACGCGGGATGGCTTCGATGGTTATAGATGCGGTATCCGCGCCGGTCATAAAGATGTCGATATCAGCTTCATTGCGAAGACGACCAAGTAGGGCACGCAAATCAGGTGTCAGACTTGGTGGCACATCGCCGGTGACACGAACGGAAATCGGGGCTTCAAAGCGCGTCAGGCGGGAAACAGCACGGCCACTTTCCATACGGAACGCGAGGTCCATGAAATCTTTGCCGATTTCACGATTTGAACGTGTCGGCGTATTCACGCGGCTGCCCGCGAACGAACGCATTGGCGGCAAACTGTCGTGCAGGCCCATTGTACGGGTCGGCAAAGTCGGTGACTGGGGAATAGGCGTACAGGCGGTCATGAACATGACCGACATAGCCAAAAGGCGGCGGAACGTACGGTTCATGTGGTTCCCCACAATCGTGCACGACCCGAAGGGCCATAAGGGTCCATACCAGAAGGATCAACGCAATCCGCGCTGGCCTGAATAAAGGTCAGTTCTTCGGTCCGCATCTGACGCGCCCGGACATCTTCGGTCCGTGACTTACGATGCGTTGAGACCGGCATTTTTGCCTTGGTCAACTCTGCTCTCCTTCTAACTCAGTCCAGAACCTGCCAGCGGACTGAGGCCCGAGTGGGTGCGAAATTGGGCAATTCCGCGACACAACGTCAGGCTCCTTAGTTAAAAGGGAATTTGGGGTGGTTTCGCGCTATAAATCTGCACACGACGCGGAAAAGCTGACGCGGTGTGATTCAAAAGACTCAATAGGGTAGTGGGTGTTGTTGGTGCTGGCACAAGATGTGGGATCAGGCCTTCGTCGAAGGCCTGAGCACAAGATTCGGGGGCTGAGGGGCGTTAGCGTTGACTGCGTGCCATGAACGCCAAGCGTTCGAACAAATGAACGTCTTGCTCGTTTTTCAATAAGGCCCCGTGTAGCTTGGGCAGCGCTGAGGCACCGTCGCGTTTCAGGTCTTCCGCCGTCAGGTCTTCTGCCAATAGAAGCTTTAGCCAATCCAGCACCTCGGATGTGCTCGGCTTTTTCTTGAGGCCTTGCTGTTCGCGCACCTCGTAGAATTGCGTCAACGCGGTGGTCAGCAGGGCGTCCTTGATTCCGGGGTGATGAACTTCAACGATCTTACGCATGGTGTCGATGTCGGGAAAGCGGATGTAGTGAAAGAAACAGCGCCGCAGGAATGCGTCCGGCAGTTCTTTTTCATTGTTGGATGTAATGATCATGATCGGGCGTTGCTTTGCCTTCACGGTCTGGCCCGTTTCGTAGACGTGAAACTCCATCCGGTCGAGTTCTTGCAGCAGGTCGTTGGGGAATTCGATATCGGCTTTGTCGATTTCGTCGATCAGCAACACGACGCGCCCTTCGGCCTCAAACGCCTGCCAAAGCTTGCCGCGTTTGATGTAGTTGGCGACATCGTTGACCTTTTCATCCCCGAGCTGGCTGTCACGCAAACGGCTCACGGCGTCATATTCATACAGCCCTTGTTGGGCTTTGGTGGTGGACTTGATGTGCCATTCAATCATCGGCAGCCCGAGCGCCGCACTCACCTGTCGCGCGAGTTCGGTTTTTCCGGTGCCAGGCTCGCCCTTTACCAAGAGCGGGCGCTCAAGCGTGACGGCGGCGTTCACCGCAACTGTTAGATCGTCAGTTGCGACGTAAGAATCTGTTCCGGTAAAACGCATAAGTGGCCTGCTTGTCATGAAATTATGTAATCTTAACGGTATCATCCTGTCGCGTGGCTTCAACCCATGAAAGGTTGATCCAGATGGGGGGTGACACTATGCCCGCGAGAGAGTAAAGGAAGCGCAAAGAGGGGGTATATTAGTGTCAAACGAGAAAAAATCATCAACATCACCCACCTCTAAGGGAGCGAAAATGAAGGCAGAGACATTTTTGCCGGACGATTATGTTCCGGCCGAATCCGAACCATTCATGAATGATAAGCAGGTGGAGTATTTCCGCCGGAAGTTGATGAGCTGGCGTATCGAAATTCTCGAAGATAGCCGTGACACGATCGAGGCGATGAAAGATGGCACACGTAATATCCCTGATGTTGCGGACCGCGCATCTGAGGAAACGGACCGTTCGCTTGAGCTGCGCACGCGTGACCGTGAGAGAAAACTCGTTGCTAAGATTGATGGGGCCCTGCGCCGCATCGAAGAGGGTGAATTCGGGTACTGCAGCGTGACGGGTGACCCGATCAGCCTTAAGCGCCTTGATGCGCGTCCAATCGCGACGATGAGCCTTGAAGCACAAGAGCGTCACGAGCGCCGCGAGAAAATTCACCGGAACGACTGATAGGGGTTAAACCTTGATAAACAGTGAAAAGATTTTCAGCGGCGGCTCCAACAGGGGCCGCCGCATTTGCGTTATAGGCGGCGGTATTGGCGGGCTGACGGCGGCATTGGCGTTTGCGCGCAGTGGCGCCGAGGTCGAATTGCACGAACAAGCTCCTGCGTTGACAGAGGTCGGGGCGGGTTTGCAGATCACACCCAACGGCGCACGCGCGCTTGAGGCATTGGGTTTGGGCAGCGCACTCGACGCGGTTGGTATTGTCGCGCATGCGGTTGAGCCGATGGATGCGGTGACGGGGCGTCCTGTGACACAGTTTGATCTGTCGGGGTTGGAACAGCCGCCGTATCGGTTCTTCCACCGCGCGGACTTGATTGAGGTCCTTGCCGAGGGATGTCGGCAGGCGGGTGTTAATCTGCGCCTTGGTTCGAAGGTTAACGCGACAGATATGGACGCGGATTTGGTCGTTGGGGCCGAAGGTATTCATTCCCAAACACGTGTTGCGTTGAATGGCACCCAAGAGCCGTTTTTCACGGGGCAGGTCGCGTGGCGCGCAGTGGTTGATGCGCCCGATGCGGACCCTGTGGCACGTATTTGGATGGCGCCGGGGCGGCATGTTGTGACGTATCCGGTATCAGGGGGGCGCTTGAATGTTGTCGCTGTACAAGAGCGCCAGCAATGGGCCGCCGAAGGCTGGGCACACCGCGACGAAGCGGGCAATTTACGCCAAGCATTTCGCGGTGCTTCCGGCCGCTTGAAAGGTATTCTCGGGCAGGTGGAAGAGGTTCATCTGTGGGGCCTGTTCCGCCATCCGGTTGCTGAAAATTGGGGTCGGAACGGGGTTTGTATCCTCGGGGATGCGGCGCACCCGACGTTGCCGTTTTTAGCGCAGGGTGCAAACCTTGCGATTGAAGATGCGTTTGTGTTGACCCGATGCTGCGATCAATCATCTGATATCACGGCAGCCTTAAGAAATTATGAAGAGCTTAGAAAACCGCGCGTAAACCGCGCGATTGACGCGGCGAATGCGAACGCGCGCAACTATCACCTTTCCGGAATTGCGCGAACTGTGGCGCATACCGGTTTGAAAGTTATGGGAAAAATTATGCCCAATGCGTTCATGGGGCGGATGGATTGGCTTTACGGGTATGACGTCACCAAATAGTTTAGGCGTCTAGGTCGACCCAGACAGGCACGTGATCGGACGGCTTTTCGCGGCCACGAACGTCGCTTTCGATCCAACAGTCTTTCAGCAGATCAGCGCATTGATTTGACAGCAAGAAGTGGTCGATGCGAATGCCATCATTGCGGTTCCATGCGCCGGCTTGATAGTCCCAGAACGAGTAGTGACCTGCGCCCTGATGACACGCGCGAAAAGCCTCGGTCAGGCCAAGGTTCAATAGGCGGCGAAAGGCGGCGCGGCTGTCGGGGCGAAACAGCGCGTCATCGGCCCATGCTTCGGGGCGCTTTGCGTCCTCGGGCTGTGGGATTATGTTGTAATCTCCGGCCATTAGAAATGGTTCTTCAAGTAACATCAGGGCCTCGGCACGCGCCTTGATGCGGTC
>DQCL01000233.1 GCA_003533975.1 Octadecabacter sp.
AACGGGCTAAAAGTTATTGATATGGGGCAGGTTTATCTTGGCCCCTATGTCGGTCTTCTTTTCGGGTTTTCGGGCGCTGAGGTCATCAAGGTTGAACCCCCGAGCGGCGATTCCATTCGCTTTGCGACAAGCGCTGGTGAAAACCCTGGCGCAATGCTGTTGAACACCAACAAGAAAAGCATCGTGCTTGATTTGAACGACGAAGCTGATCGCGACGCGTTTCGCGAACTGATTTCAGATGCCGATGTTCTTGTGGAAAATTTTCGCCCCGGCACAATGGAAAAGCTTGGTCTGGGCTATGACACGCTGAAAGAACTGAACCCGCGTTTGGTCTATGGTTCGGGCAAAGGATATGCCGCCGATTCCATTTACGCCGACGCCCCGGCGATGGATTTCCCAATTCAGGCGCTGACGGGCCTTATCGCGGTCACAGGTTTTGCCGACGGTCCCCCGGTTAAATCCGGTGCCGCAATCACCGACTTTCTGACTGGTGTGCATCTTTATGCCGGTATTCTTGCGGCACTGCTTGAGCGCGAGAAAACAGGCACAGGGCAAAAGGTCGACGTGGCAATGCAGGATGTTGCACATCATTCGCTGGCTTCAAACATATCCGGCTATCTGATCAACCCTGACAATTTCGCCGAGCGTACCGGCAACCAACACGCGCTGGAAATCGCGCCGTATGATGTGTTTCCGACCAATGACGGGACCGTTGCAATCATGTGTTTGGTAGACAAACATTGGGTCGCCCTAAGCAAGGCTATGGGAATGCCGGAACTTGGCACGGATCCGCGCTTTGAGAAAAACATCGACAGGGCCGCAAGAGAAGACGAGCTAAATGAGCTGGTGAAAAGCTGGACGACCAAGCATTCCCGCGAGGAAATCTTTCAGGCGCTGAACGACTGCAATGTTCCCGGGGCACCTGTGCGTCACATCGCTGAAGTCGCGCGTGACAAAGACATGATCGCCCGCGGAATGCTGTTTGAACACACACACCCGAAAATCGGCCCGGTTCCGGTCCCTGGATCGCCGTTCCATTTTTCGCGCCACGCCCAAACACCGCCCCGCCCAGCGCCAAGCACAGGTCAGGACACTGACGAAGTGTTGGGCCGCGGCGCATTTTCCAAAAAACAAGATTAGGACGATAAACTATGGTATCCTTCAAGCTCGATGATGAACTGGAAAGTTTCCGTTCCGAAGTACGTAGAATGGCCGAAGGCGAATTTGCTGAAAAGGCCGCCTATTGGGACGAACACGAAGAATTTCCTGCCGAGAACCGTGATAAACTGGCTGAACTGGGCTATCTGGGCATGTTCATACCAGAAGAATACGGCGGCTCTGGCGCACCTGTAATTCAGGGCACGATATTTCTGGAAGAAATCAGCCGGGTTTGCTTTAACACCGCTTTGGTTTGCCAGCTTTATCTGAACGGGCCAGCACGCGCGGTCAGCCTGCTGGGAACTGACGAACAGAAACAACGCCTGTTGCCCAATGTGGCCAAGGGCAAGACATTCATCGCCATTGCGATCAGCGAACCCGAGGCCGGGTCGGCCGTGACCGATCTGCGCACCACGGCTGTCCAAGATGGTGATGGCTGGATCCTGAACGGATCAAAATGTTTCTGCACCGGCGGTCATGTGGCCGATTACCTTATGGTATTCGCCCGCTGTGCCGGCTCGAAAGGTGCCAGAGGCATTGGCGCGTTCCTTGTCAACATGAAGAAAAAAGGCGCCACCGTCGGCCATATTTCCAAAAAGATGGGCGGGCGCGGCTTGCTCGAGGCTGATATCACGCTGGAAGACTATCGCGTTGGCCCAGAGGACATATTGCTTGTCGGTGACCCGGAAAGCTCGAAAACTTTCTCCTTGCTGATGAGCTCGTTTGGTCCCGAGCGCGTCGGCAACTCTGCCATGTGCGTCGGACTGGCGCAGGGCGCGTTCGATGCGGCCAAGGATTATACAGAAATCCGCCATCAGTTTGGCCGTCCGCTTAAGGAATTTCAGGGCCTGCAATGGAAAATTGCCGACATGGCAACGCAGATTCATGCGGCCCGCCTGATGGTCTACCGCGCCGCAACCAACCCTGCACCCAATGGGTTCCCGGACCCGATGGACGCCACTATGGCCAAGCTTTACGCCAACGAAATGGCGCAGCGCGTAACAAATGACGCGCTTCAGCTGCATGGCCACAATGGGTATACCCGCGAATATCCGCTTGAGCGCATGGTGCGCGACGCGCGTGGCTTTGCACTAGGCGGTGGTACGCTCGAAATTCTACGCAATACGATTGCGGCCATGATCTATGGTCACAGCTTTAATCAGCGCCGCTAGAAGAAAGGCAGATCATGCACATCAACAGCCTTTCATCCGAACAGATCGCCCTTCAGGACGCCGCGCGCAAACTGGCGCAAGGTGAATTCAAAGCCAAAGCCGCCCGTTGGGACGCCGAGGGTATCTATCCGGACGAAAACCACCATCGTTTAGCCGAACTGGGGTATCTGGCGATGGCCATGCCCGAAGAATACGGCGGCAACGGCGCATCGCTGGTTGATATATATTTGGTGGTCGAAGAAATCGCCAAAGTCGATTTCAACACCGCGTTGATAGTGCATGACCAAAACGTATCGCCCCGGATAATTGCAACCTGTGGCACCGAGGAGCTAAAGCAACAGTTTCTGCCGCGTTTTGCCAAGGGCGAGATCGAATGCGCTATTTCCTGGACTGAACCGCAGGCGGGCTCTGATGCCACGGCCGTTACCACTCGGCTGCGCCCGGAAGGCGACGGGTATATTCTGAATGGCGGTAAGATTTTTACCACCTTTGGTGACCGCGCTGACTATCTTCTGGTCTATGCTCGCTTTTGTGACAGCAAAGGTGCGCGCGGGATTGGCACGGTTCTGGTCAAGCGCGAAAGCCCCGGCGTTCAGGTTCACATCCTCGAACAAAAGATGGGCGCGCGCGGCTGTAACGAATGTGAAATCCACTTTGACGATGTGTTTGTTCCCGCCGATCATGTGGTCACACAAGGTGTGGCCGAAAACTCCAGCGGTTTCGTCAAGCCGCTGAGCGTCTACAACGCGACACGGGTTGGCATGGGCGTTCTGGCGCTTGGCATCGCAGAAGGCGCGTTCGACGAGGCGCGGGACTACATGAAAACTCGACGTCAGTTTGGGAAATCACTGTCAGAGATGCAGGGCCTACAATGGATGATGGCAGATATGCGCATCCAGATCGAAGCTGCCCGCGCGCTTTGCTATAACGCCCTGCTGATGATCGATCAGGGCAAACCGGATCCAACGCTTAGTTCGATTGCAAAACTGCAAGCCACAGAGATGGCCCAAAAAGTCACCCACGACGCTTTGCAGATGTTCGGTGGTTACGGATATTTTGGGTCCTTGCCATTGGAACGGATGGTTCGGGACGTTAGAATGCTCACAATAACCGGTGGGACAACACAAATTCATAAGAATGCCATTGCAGGTGCAATCTTCCGCGACTAAGGAAAATTGTCTAATGCCAACTTTGGGAGGAGGGGCACATGACCGACGAAATCACCGTCCACAAGGAGAACGGTCTGGCGACCGTCACCCTGAATCGACCGGACAAGCTGAACGCCCTGACATTGGGCATGCGGCTGGAACTGGTGGAAGCATTCCGCGACATCCAGTTTGATCGTGATGTTCGCGCCGTTCTGTTGCGTGCCGAAGGCCGCGCGTTCTGCGCCGGGGCTGACATCACAACAATGGGCAAAGACGACATTCTTGGTGACAAGATGCGGCTGATACGGGCCCATCAGATGATCCTTGCTATCCATAATGTTGAAAAGCCAGTTGTTTGCGCGGTGCGCGGCCCGGCTGTAGGCATCGGGCTTAGCATCGCGCTGGCCTGTGACGTGATTCATGCGTCTGAGAAGGCAAAATTCGGACTGGTGTTCAAGAAGATCGGGCTGGCCCCGGATGGCGGCGCTGCTTATTTCCTGAACAATCTAATTGGCCGTCAGCGCACCGCTGATCTGAACTTTACCGCCCGAATACTGGACGGAAAAGAAGCGCATGGCCTTGGAATTTGCGCGCATGTCCATGCAGATGATGCGCTTGACGCCGCGGCTCTGGACTATGTCAAAGATCTGGCCAAAGGCCCTACATTTGCATTTGGAGCAGCGAAACGAATGCTGCGCGCCGCCCAGTCACCATCGTTAGAGACATTTCTTGACGCAGAAGTGGCGATGCAGGGTCAGGTGATCAAAAGCCAGGACCACGGCGAGGGCGCACAAGCATTTCTGGAAAAAAGGGCCCCCGAGTTTAAGGGCCTATAAGAATAAAAGGGGAGGCGNNATCAGATGCAGTTTCTAGTTAATCTTACCGACCGAATATCGCAGGTGCTCATGGCCATCGCAATTGCTCTGGCGGCTGTGATGATGCTTCATGTGACACTGGATGTAATATTGAGTCAGTTCATTGCAGAGCCGATGCCAATGACGGTTGATCTGGTTTCATTTTATTACATGGTCGGGCTGGTATTCTTGCCGCTGGCTTTTGTGGAAACCAAGAATGAACATATCGATGTCGATCTGATCCACGCCGTCCTGCCAAAAGGCGGTAAAATGTCGCTTGATTTAGTGTCG
>DQCL01000106.1 GCA_003533975.1 Octadecabacter sp.
GGTCTGGCGCAGGCGGGTCATCTTCACGCGTTCCTCGCGGGAGGCTTGATCCGCAGCGACAGGCGCACGAGGTGGGGCGGCTGCAACGGTGGCAGGCGCGGGGGCTGCAAGCGCGTTGAGCACGTCTTCTTTCATGACGCGGCCATCTTTGCCGGTGCCTGTAACGTCGGTCAGGTTATTTTCAGCCATCAGCTTTTTGGCGCTCGGCGCGTTTTCGACGTCCTTTGAACCGGATGCAGCAGGTGTTGGCGCTGCAGCGGCCGCGGCGGCGGGTGCTGGGGCAGCACTTGCGTCTGTGGACATGATCGCGAGCTTGCCGCCCGCCTCAACGGTGGCGCCTTCTTCGGCGAGCACCGTGGTCAAGACACCAGCGGCAGGGGCGGGAACTTCGACGGAGACTTTGTCTGTCTCAAGTTCACATAGCATTTCATCAGCGACGAATGCCTCACCAGGTTTTTTGAACCATGTGGATACGGTTGCCTCTGTCACGGATTCACCGAGCGTTGGGACCATTATTTCCATTTCATTTCCTCCGGATACAGGTGCGGCCTCTTGCGCTTGTGGAGCAGGAGCAGCTTTTGTTGGGGTGGCTTCACCACCAGCTGAGATTTGTGCCAGCAGCGCGTCAACGCCAACTGTGTCGCCTTCTGCGGCAACGATTTCGGACAGGGTGCCAGCGGCAGGCGCTGGGACCTCAACGGTTACTTTGTCTGTTTCAAGCTCGCACAGCATTTCATCCTGCGCGACGGTATCGCCGGGCTTTTTGAACCAAGTTGCAACAGTTGCTTCTGTGACGGATTCGCCGAGGGTGGGGACGCGGACTTCGGTCATTATTTTGATCCTTTAACGGTGAGCGCTTCGTCAACGAGAGCGGCTTGTTCTGCTTTGTGGCGCGACGCGAGGCCCGTTGCGGGCGATGCGGCAGCGGCGCGACCCGCGTAAGCAGGCCGTGTGTGCTTTGCTTTGATGCGTGTAAGGACCCATTCGATGTTGGGCTCCATAAACGACCAAGCGCCTTGGTTTTTCGGTTCTTCCTGACACCAGACCATCTCGGCGTTCGGAAAGCGTTCCAATTCCTTCACCGCAGATTGTGCGGGGAATGGATAGAATTGCTCATAGCGCATGATGTAGACATCATTGATGCCGCGGGCGTCGCGTTCTTCGAGCAGGTCGAAGTAGACCTTGCCGGAACACATGACGACGCGTTTGATTTTGTCATCGGTCACCAATTTGGTGTCAGAGTTTCCGTGCTGGGCGTCGTCCCACATGATCCGGTGGAAGGATGAACCGTCTTGGAATTCTTCCGCTTTGGACACAGCCTTTTTGTGACGCAGAAGCGATTTCGGCGTCATCATGATTAGCGGTTTGCGGTAGCTGCGGTGCAACTGGCGGCGCAGGATGTGGAAGTAGTTCGCCGGTGTTGTACAGTTCGCAACGATCCAGTTGTCGCCGCCACACATGGTGAGGAAACGTTCGAGGCGCGCGCTGGAGTGCTCTGGGCCTTGGCCTTCGTAGCCGTGTGGCAACAGGCAGACGAGGCCGGACATGCGCAGCCATTTGGATTCACCAGAACTGATGAATTGGTCAAACATGATCTGCGCACCGTTGGCGAAGTCACCGAACTGGGCTTCCCACAGGGTCAGCGCGTTTGGTTCCGCCAGCGAGTAGCCATACTCAAACCCAAGCACCGCGTATTCAGACAACATGGAGTCGATGACTTCGTAGTTGCCTTGGCCGTCACGGATATTGTTGAGCGGGTAGTAGCGTTCTTCAGTGTCTTGGTTCACGAGGCCAGAATGACGCTGGGAGAACGTGCCGCGTGTGGAATCCTGACCGGACAGGCGCACAGGGTAACCTTCAGTCAGCAAGGATCCGAAGGCCAGTGCTTCGCCCGTTGCCCAATCGAACCCTTCGCCGGTTTCAAACATCTTGGCCTTCGCGCTAAGAATACGGCCCACGGTTTTGTGCAGCGGGAACCCTTCGGGGGCAGATGACAACGCCTTACCGATTTGGTCAAACGTCTCTTTTTTGATCGCTGTCTGGCCGCGCTGGTAATTGTCTTTCTGGCTGTCCAGATGGGACCACTTGCCATCAAGCCAATCGGCCTTGTTGGGTTTGTAGTCTGTACCAGCTTCAAATTCAGCTGCGAGATAGTCCTGAAACGCCTGTTTCATATCCTCAATCTCGCCCTCAGGCATGAGGCCATCTTGCACGAGACGATTTGTATACAGCGTGAGCGTGGTTTTCTGCTGCTTGATCTTTTTGTACATCACCGGGTTGGTGAACATCGGCTCGTCGCCCTCATTGTGACCAAAGCGGCGGTAGCAAATGATGTCGAGAACCACGTCCTTGTGGAACTTTTGGCGGAATTCTGTGGCAACGCGTGCGGCGTGTACCACGGCTTCTGGATCGTCGCCATTTACGTGGAAAATTGGCGCTTCAACCATCAAGGCGATGTCAGTCGGGTAGGGGGAGCTGCGCGAGAAGTGCGGCGCAGTTGTGAACCCGATCTGGTTGTTGACGACGATGTGCATGGTGCCGCCTGTGCGGTGACCGCGCAGACCGGACAGACCGAAGCCTTCGGCAACAACGCCTTGGCCCGCAAAGGCTGCATCGCCGTGCAACAGGATCGCCATTGATTTGGTGCGGTCTCCGTCGTTTGTCTGGTCCTGCTTGGCGCGGACTTTACCCAGAACAACGGGGTTCACGGCCTCAAGGTGGGACGGGTTCGCAGTCAGCGAAAGGTGCACCGAATTGCCGTCAAATTCACGATCAGATGACGCGCCGAGGTGATATTTCACATCGCCAGAACCATCGACGTCTTCGGGCTTAAAGCTGCCGCCCTGAAATTCGTTGAAGATCGCGCGGTATGGTTTTTCCATAACATTGGCGAGCACAGAAAGGCGGCCACGGTGCGGCATTCCAATCACGATATCTTGCAGGCCGAGCTGCCCGCCGCGCTTGATGATTTGTTCCATCGCGGGGATCAGGCTTTCGCCACCATCCAGACCAAAACGCTTGGTGCCCATGTATTTGACGTGCAGGTATTTCTCAAAGCCCTCGGCCTGAACGAGGCTGTTCAGGATCGCTTTGCGGCCTTCTTTGGTGAACGCGATCTCTTTGCCGTAGCCTTCGATGCGTTCTTTCAACCAGCCCGCTTCTTCGGGGTTGGAGATGTGCATGTATTGCAGGGCAAACGTGCCGCAATAGGTGCGGCGTACGATAGAGATGATTTCGTTCATTGTCGCGTGCTCAAGGCCCAGCACGTTGTCGATGAAAATCTTGCGGTCCATGTCTGAGGCGGTGAAGCCATAAGACGCGGGGTCCAATTCAGGATGCGGGGTTTGATCACGCATCCCGAGCGGATCAAGGTCAGCAACCAAATGGCCACGAATACGGTAAGCGCGGATGATCATCAGTGCGCGGATGGAATCCAGCACGGCGCTGCGCACTTGGCCCTCGGACACGGCAACGCCAGCATCTGCGGCCTTTGCTTTGATCTTTTTGCCAGCTGCCTCAGGCTCAACCGCCCACTGTCCATCCAGCGCCGCCGTTAGGTCGTCGTTCGGGATAGGTGGCCAATCGGCGCGGCCCCAAGACGGGCCAGCGGCCTCGGCCTTGGCATCTGCAGGGGCATCCCCCAAAGAGGCGAAAAACGCCCGCCAGCTTTCGTCGACCGCGTTCGGGTCATCCGCATACCGCGCATAAAGCTGTTCGATATATTCCGCATTGTGCCCCTGCATGAAGGAAGAGGCATGGAAGACGTCGTTGGAAGATTGTTCAGTCATGAGGGCACCCAAAGGCAAAGTGGACAAAGACCGCCCCTTCGTTGAAAGGGCGGCCAGATTGATTACTTGGAAATAGCTTCCAGAACAGCCTCGCCCAAAGTCGCGGGGCTATCGGCCACAACAATCCCAGCGGATTTCATTGCTTCGATCTTGCTTTCAGCGTCGCCTTTACCACCAGCAACAATCGCGCCAGCGTGGCCCATGCG
>DQCL01000246.1:0-1046 GCA_003533975.1 Octadecabacter sp.
TGCAGGAAGAAACCGGCGTGACCAACGTGGTGGACCCACTTGCAGGGTCTTACTACGTAGAAAAGCTCACGGCGGATCTGGCAGATGAGGCGTGGAAGATTATCGAAGAAGTCGAAGAAATGGGCGGTATGACCAAGGCTGTGGCCTCTGGCATGCCGAAACTGCGCATTGAAGAATCCGCTGCCAAACGTCAGGCGATGATTGACCGAGGCGAAGAGGTGATCGTCGGCGTGAACAAATATCGTTTGGACAAAGAAGACCCAATCGACATCATGGATATCGACAATGACGCTGTGCGTGAGGGGCAAGTTTCGGGGCTGAAAAAGCTACGCGCTGCGCGCGATCAAGCTGCCTGTGACGCTGCCTTGGCCGAAGTGGAACGTCGTGCACGCGAGGGCGGAAACGTCCTCGAAGCGGCCGTCGAAGCGGCGCGCCACCGCGCAACAGTCGGGGAAATCAGCATGGCTATGGAGAACGTGTTTGGCCGTCACCGCGCCGAAGTTAAGACTTTGGCGGGTGTTTACGGCGCTGCCTATGAAGGTGACGAAGGCTTCGCTGCAATTCAAAAAGACGTCGAAGATTTCGCTGAAACCGAGGGCCGCCGCCCGCGTATGTTGGTCGTTAAGATGGGCCAAGATGGGCATGATCGCGGGGCCAAGGTCATTGCGACAGCCTTTGCAGACATTGGTTTTGATGTAGACGTTGGCCCGCTGTTCCAAACGCCGGAAGAAGCCGCACAAGACGCGGTGGATAACGACGTGCATGTGATCGGGATTTCATCGCAAGCCGCTGGTCATAAGACGCTTGCGCCGAAATTGATCGAAGCACTGAAGGCCGCGGACGCTGAAGATATTCTGGTCATCTGTGGTGGAGTTATTCCGCAGCAGGACTATGATTTCCTTAAGCAAGCTGGCGTAAAGGCGATCTTTGGGCCGGGAACGAACATCCCCGAAGCCGCACGCGACATCCTGAAGCTGATCCGCGCAACACGCGGGTAAAGCGGATCGCCAGTCATCATCGCCATCGGGATCGTCATGGCGATGATG